>NZ_JAUBTK010000071.1:1315-41476 GCF_036702455.1 Microcoleus sp. D2_18a_D3 | reverse complement strand
CGTCCCGCCCGTCCTTTTTGGACGGGCGGGACGCCCATCCCACAATAACAATTAAAATTGTAAGTTATTTAATTCGCGATCCTAACTTTGGGCGTTTTGATTTTGAAACCAAGGTCCCCCAAGCAGTTTTTATTGCTTTAAGTTTGAAAATCCGAACGTGAAATAGCCGTTTTCGGCTTTTTATCGGGCTCAGATTTAACACACCTTGACAGCGCTAGCGCTCAGCACCCTATGGTTAGACTTTTTGGATGACATTGTGTAAGCTGTTAGGCATTTAATTTTTTGGCCGAAATGCTCGCTACAAGGACTCTAGGCTGCAAAATCTTAAATTTAGATGGGTGTCAGCTTATCTTTAATCGGGCAGTGCTGGGTAATATATACTTGGATGCGGACCTGCTAACCTGAAATTTTTAATTTTAGATATCAAAGAACTGACTGATGGATTTAGACCAACAGATTCAAGCATTGATCGAAAAAGCTCCGCCCGACGGTTCGACGCCACAAATCTTAAAGGCGATCGCCCCGGCCCTGGTGTTAATTGCCCAACAGCTACAGCACCTCGAATACTCGATCCTGCAAGCGGTAGACCAAAGTTGGGCGATCGTGGTTTTGAGCAATCTCAAGCAACCGGGACGGGAGAAGAGGGTGATTTATGCTTGGAGCAGTATTAAAGATGCGTCGCAGGCTGCGGCTGCTGGGGGCGATCGCCTCAGACCGCTGCTTTTGCCTGTCACTCACATTTTATTTCAGATGATAGCTCTGGAAGGTCTTGACAGCATTGTTTTTTTTGAAAGTCCCGGAAATCAGGAAGTCGGGACGGAAATCCCTCGCGAGCAAGTACAGAGTTTAATTAACGTTTACTTGCAACAGTATCGATCGGCTCCCCCGTCGGATATTGCCTAAAAACTCAATTTTCTCTTATTAATTGGTAACAGGGCATTAGGCATTGGGAACTCCCCATTACCAATTCCCCATTACCAATAAAGTGTAACTTTTTAACCTCTAATAAAGCCTACTCAAAACGTATTCAGCCAAATCAATCAAAGCTTGACGGGACTCTGAATGGGGCAGCGCAGCTAAGTATTCGACGGCTTTCTGTGCGTGATTTGTGGCTAGTTCTCGCGATCGCTCTATGCCTCTAGAATCTTCTACAAGTGCCAGGGCCTGCTCTATATCTCCTTCTTGGGCAAATTCGCGTTCTATGAGAACTTCCAAGTAAGGTTTTTCTTCTAGGGCAAATAGTGCGGGTGCTGTCAGATTACCGCTTCTGAGATCCGAGCCGGCAGGTTTCCCCAAAGTTTCCGTGGAAGCGGTGAAATCTAATATATCATCTACTATTTGGAAGGCCAAACCAATGTTCCGACCGTAGTTGTACAAATCGTCTGCTATTTCCGCTGAAACCTCGCTTAAACAGCCCGCTGCTTTGGAACTGTTGGCAATTAAAGACGCTGTTTTGTAATAACTTTTTTCCAGGTACGCTTCGATCGACAAGCTGGTGTCAAATCCATTGAGTCCCTGTTGAATTTCCCCCTCCGCTAAATCCATAATCACTTCTGAAAGCAGTTTGACTACTGGCAGGTTGTCGAGATTTGCTAAATGCCAGGAAGATTGAGCAAACAGAAAATCTCCCGCCAATACTGCCACTCGGTTGTTAAACCGACTGTGAACCGTCGGCACTCCCCGCCGCAGATCCGACTCGTCCACCACGTCGTCGTGCACGAGACTAGCTGTGTGGATCATTTCCGTGATTTCAGCGAGGCGGCGGTGTTTTTCCGTGATTTCCCGATCGGGCATAGTCGCCTTGGCCATCAACAGAACGATTGCGGGTCTCACTCGTTTTCCCTTTGTGCCGAATAAGTATTCTGCAGCCGCGTACAAGATGGGATGACGGGCACCCACTAACTGTTTTAAGTTTTCTGTCAACAGTCGCAGGTCTTCTTCAACCGAGGAAAATAGGAGAGTGCTAGAGATCATGGATACGCCGACTCAAGCCGTAAAGTAACAAAATTTTACAAATCATATCTTTATTTTAAGGTAATTCTCTGCAATAGAAAAGAAAAATCTAGGCGATCGGCAGTTATTTGTCATCGGCCGCCCGATGGGAGTCACCCGCCTGCCAGAGGCGAGTAGCCGGCTGCCAGAGGGGTTGCCCCTATTGTATCGAATTGTTAAGGACACTGCCAAAAAATCTCTAAATCCCAGAAACCCTGTGTTATTATGGGTATTAAGGATTTAAACAATTCTATACATTAAGTACAGCCAGACTGGCAGGTAGCTTTTAGGTGCCTGTAAAAGTTTCGTAGAGCCAGCCTTGTTAGTCGATCGCAGCCAAAATTTCTGGGACAGATTTTTAGTTCCTCGCGACTAAAAGTTTTCAGAAGTTAAGAGTAGCGCATCTTATGTGCACGGTAGCTCCAAGCAGCTAAAGTGGATGTTTTTAGGCTGTCTAAGAATCTGTAAAGCAGTAAATCATTATTGATGACCGGGAACGCCTAAATGTTCCCGCAGGCTTGATATGGAAAAACAGCCTTCAGAACCAAGGCATGGTCTTGCGTGCTGACTTAATGTAGTAGGTCTTGAACTTGTCCTCCTCCTCTTCGTCCTTGACTTTTGGTTCTAATTATGATTTATCGCGATATTCCTCTAATTATTCCCATTCTGGCCGCCGGCTATGTAATGACTATTTATGTAGTGCTGATGTTGGCCGAACGCAGCGCTAAAATAACTCGATTAGGCGAGTAGTGCACTGCTGGGCAGCCGAAGTCGGCAGCAGCGCCCTCGCTTCACCGTTGAGAATTCGGAATCCTCAATAATAACCCTGCCTTGAATGCTTGCGCGCAAAGGCAGGGTTATTTATTTACACTTGCGGGCATCGTGATTTTCTGGGCAGCTAGTTACTGCAACACGTAGCTACAGTTATCGATGTTCAATGCCAACAGCCTCTGAGGCAGAATATTATATTTAGTAGCAGCTTGTATCGCTCACAGCAAGTTTCATCTCAGGGAAACCCGGCCAATGTTCCGAGAAAGCTATTAAATTACTCTCAAAAACGCTGAGTTTGAAGTTGTCGGTTATTGTGTCAAAAATCTCAATATTCCTATTGGGTAGATCAAGAACTTACAGAAATAAAACGCGAAATTTATGAATCTAGCAACCTGCTTGCTCAACTGAAGGAATCCATAAACTTGCACTGCAATCAAATATTTCATCAAAGGGTGCTTAACTTGCTGAGTCAATCGATTTTAGATTTTAGATTTTAGATTTTAGATTGAAGCCTTGACCCCACGGATAAATTCGGGGGGCAAGTTTCATGGGATACAGGTTTTTTATTTCTGGGTCCTGAGTCTGCGAAGGAATGAATCCGGGGGCTTGTATCCTGGATGCTTTCGGTCAGGCAGATAGTCTCTGCCATTTATTCACAGCTTGCCAAAAAGAGCATCTGCTACACATAGAGCCGCAAAAGTTATTTTTGATGAATAATAAATATTTTCGCTCTAACTGTAGGGAAGAAAAGTAATTGCCAATATTACTGACAGCCTTAAAACTCTATTAAGTTTTGATTAAAAGAACTAAAACAGAGAGTAGAAGTTGTCAGAAATTATCAAGCTCCACTGCCTAAATTGTTGTCTGAGGCAGACGAACTCAAACAAGTTTGGGTAAATCTGATGCACAATGGTTTACAAGCGATAGAGAATTGCCGAGTTTTAAAAGTAGAAGTGAGAGCAGAAAATCCGAGCCTGCTCGTCAGTGCCAACTGAATTACCCGGAAATTTGGCCCCGAATATTTGATCCGTTCTTTACCAGAAAACCTGCCGACGAAGGCAGCGGGTTGGGACTGGAGATTGTTAAAAAAAGTGTGGAAAAACATTCGGGTAAAATAGAAGTAACATCAGTTATCGCTCAAAGGACGTGTATTGTGTCAATTCCGATCGCCGTTTAGCGCGATCGACTAAAAATCATACCAATGCGCGACTAATAAAAATGCAACTCTAGACCGATGTCACACCTGGATTGCGGTGAGCGTACCGCGACTGTAAAATCGGAAATCTAAAATGCTATTAAGTGCCGGTTCCGCCTGCATCTATCCCCCTTGATTTGCCCATGTCAACAACAGTTTCTGATACCCAAAGCTTGCTAGAACAGGCGATCGACCCCAAACCGCCGGTGCTGCCTCCAGACACACCCTTGAAAGTCGCAATTGCTGCCATGACTCAGGCGAATGCCAGTTGCATTTTAATCGCGTTTGAGCAGCAATTGCTCGGGATTTTTACTGAGCGCGATGTTGTGAAAATAACTGCTAGCGAAATACCGCTAGCAGGGGTGGCAATTTCTGAGGTGATGACTGAAAACCCGATCGCTCTGAACCTCGATAAAGCGGGGAATATCTTCAAGGTATTGAGCATATTGCGATCGAAAAGAATCCGTCATTTACCCCTCACAGACGAAGGTGGCAACTTGCTAGGCGCTATCACTTGCGAAAGCATCCGTCAAATCCTCAAACCGGCAGACTTGCTGAAAATGTGGCGCGCCGAAGAAATTATGACTACAGAAGTAATAGTTACCTCAAGCAGCGCCTCAGTTTTAGAAGTCGCAAAACAGATGAGAACCCAGCGGAAAAGCTGCATAGTCATTTGCACTGACAGCGACAACAAAAATCAGAAACCTGTGGGCATAATTACAGAACGCGACATTGTTAAATTCCAAGCTTCTGGACTAGATTTCGCCAGCACTCCCGTCACCGCCGCGATGAGTTTTCCGCTGATACCGTTGCAGGTAAAAGCCACCTTGTGGCAGGCTCACCAGTTAATGCAGCAGCACCGCATCCGGCGCTTGGTGGTGGTGGACGAGGAAGGATATTTAGCCGGAATTGTGACTGAAATTACCCTGCTGCAGGCCTTAGATCCGGTAGAAATGCACGCAAATGTCGAGCTTTTGCAGGAAACAGTTGCCGACAAAATTCAGGAGTTGAACAAAATGAACGAGGAATTGCAAAAAGAAGCGTTGCGGAGAACAGAAGTCGAGGAAAAATTGCGAACTTTAAATGATAATTTGGAAGAAGAAATCAAACAGCGAACTTTAGAATTAATTAAGGCAAACAGTCAGTTAAAAAAGGAAATACAAGACCGCACCACCGCTGAAGCGGAAGTTCGCCGCCTCAACACCGAACTCGAACAGCGAGTTCTAGAGCGCACGGTTCAACTAGCGGCCAGTAACGAAGAATTGCAGCAACAAATTAGCAGTCGAAAATTGCTCGAAGAAAAATTGCAGTTTTCGGAAACGAAAGTCCGCGCCGTTTTTGAAGCGATGACCGACATCGTTCTAGTGCTAGACAGTCAGCGGAACATAGAACTTTTGCCAACGAATGTGGCAGCGGCTTCTGAGCCTGATTGTGATATAGTCAGCTTGACCATAGAACATTTTTTTGACGACGACAACCCGGATGATTGGTGGGTGTTAGTTCAGCAAGTGTTAGAAACACAACAAACTCTCAATTTTGACTACAGCTTAACAGTTTGTGGCCGCGAAATTTGGTTTTCCGCCTGCATTTCTCTGTTCTCAAAAGATGCAGTCATTTGGGTTGCCCGCAACATCAACGCCCGCAAAATAGCCGAGTCAGCGCTGTGCCAAAAAAATGCAGAATTATCTCATACCTTAGAAGAACTGAAGCGGACTCAAAAAGAACTCATTCAATCAGAAAAAATGGCAGCCCTCGGACAGTTAATTGCCGGAGTTGCTCATGAAATCAATTCTCCTTTAGGGGCTATTCGCTCTTCTGTGCAGAACATCGCCGACTTCTGGACGGAACAATTGCAGCAGTTGCCGATATTTTTTCAACAACTATCCCCGGAACGGCGGCAGGATTTCTTTGCTTTGCTACACAACTCCAGCCAAGAAACAGATACATTATCTAGTAAAGAAAAACGTCAGTTTAAAAAACTTTTACAGGGGCAATTAGAATCAGAAAACATTGACGACGCCGCCAGTCTTGCCTGTACTTTATTAGATATCGGCATCGGCAATAATTTGGAACCTTTTTTACCTTTGTTGAAAGACAGCCAAAGTCGAAATATTGTACAAACCGCCTACCAATTTGCTACGGTACAAAAAAGCACTAAAAATATTGCTACTGCCACAGATAGGGCAGCCAAAATCGTTTTTGCTTTGAAAAGCTACTCTCGTTACGACCAGTCGTGTTCCAAGACCCTCGCTAATATTACCGACGGTATTGATACTGTTTTAACCCTTTACCACTACCAAATCAAACACGGTGTGGAAGTAGTCAGAAACTATGGTACTAATTTGCCCTCTGTGCTATGCTATCCTGATGAACTCAGTCAAGTTTGGACAAATTTAGTTCACAATGCTTTACAAGCGATGGGCAACAAAGGAGTGTTAAAAATTGATGTCAAACACCAAGCGAACGCAATATCAGTCAGTATTACCGACAGTGGCCCCGGCATTCCCCCAGAGATTATGCCGAGAATTTTTGAGCCGTTTTTTACAACTAAACCTCCAGGGGAAGGCAGTGGTTTGGGATTAGATATAGTTCAAAAAATTCTGGAAAAACACCAAGGTGAACTGCAAGTAGAAAGCGTGCCTGGTCAAACAAAATTTACTATATCCTTGCCCGTCGGAATTCCTTGATAGCAATTTAAAAAATAGGTAAATGCACCCCGTTTTAAAATTTAATAGAAGTAAAATTTTATGCCGAAACCAGTAATTTTGTGCGTTGACGATGAAGTTGTGGTCTTAAATAGTTTAAAAATTCAACTTAAAAAAGAATTTGGGGATGCTTACCTCTATGAAGTAGCAGAAAATGCAGATGAAGCTCTGGAAATTATGGAGGAAATTCAAAATGAAGATGAAAGTGATATTTTGGTCATAGTATCTGACTGGTTAATGCCAGGGATTAAAGGAGATGAATTTTTGATTTTGGTTCACCAAAAATATCCTAAAATTGTGAAAGTCATGCTGACCGGGCAAGCCGACGAAGTAGCAATAGCACGGGTGAAAGAGCAAGCAAACTTGCACCGTTGTTTGTACAAGCCGTGGGAGCGCAAAGAATTAGTAGAAACAATAAAATCTGGTTTGACAAAAATATGAACAATAAACCTGTGATTATTTGTGTGGATGACGAACCGATAATTCTGGAAAGTTTGAAAATTGAGTTAAAAAAAACCCTGGGGGAAGAACACTTATTAGAAACCGCTGAAGGCGGCGAAGATGCTTTAGAGTTAATCGAGGAATTACTGGCAGAGGGCTGCGAAATCGTAGCAGTAATTTCTGACTATCTGATGCCGAATATCAAAGGGGACGAATTGCTGAAGCAGATTCACCGAATTTCCCCAAAAACTATCAAAATTATGCTGACGGGGCAAGCAGACCTCGAAGCAGTGGCGAATACTATTAAATATGCTAAATTGTACCGATACATATCGAAACCTTGGCAGTCGGAAGATTTGAGGTTGACGGTAAAAGAAGCGCTCAACAGCTATTTTAGGGAGAAGCAATTAGCGGAACAAAATGCTCAACTCCAAAAGCTGAATCAAGAATTGGAAACTTTAGTGGAGGAGCGGACTGCACAACTGCGCTTGTCTGAGGAAAAGTTTGCTAAAGCTTTTCGTTCTTCTCCCAACCCAATTACTATTACCCGATTTAATGACGGTCGTTATTTAGAAGTTAATGAGGCTTTTTGCCAGACAATCGGTTATTCGGCGGCCGAAATTCTCGATCGCACGGCGCTTGAGTTGAATCTTTGGGAAAATATACAAGCGCGCGCCGAGTTGTTTAAAATGTTAGATGAAAAACAAATTATTCTCAACTACGAATTTGATTTTCGCACTAAAACAGGGGAAGTCAGAACCGGGCTACTGTCAGCAGAAATCATTGACATTCATGGCGAAACCTGCGTAATTTCTGTGATTCAAGATATTAGCGATCGCAAATTAGCGGAAGAAAAACTCCGAGCTATAGCGGCTTCTTTAGCAGCAGCGCAAAGAATCGCCAGTGTCGGTAATTGGGAATGCGATTTATCGGCCAACACAACTACTTGGTCGGAAGAGTTATCTCGGATTTTTGGGTTCGATCCAACCCAGCCTGCGCCCACACTGACTGAGTTTTCGCAATACGTGCATCCCGACGATCGACAAAAGTGGCAAACAACGATCGACACTGCTATTGCTAGCGGGCAATCTTACAGTTTGGAATATCGAATTCTGCGGCCGGAACCGAAAATTGCTGCGGATAATTCCCCGTCACAAATAAGTGAATCCGGCTTCCTCCGCTACATCGAAGCCAGAGGAGAAGTAGTGGTCAACCAACAAGGGCAAGTGACAAAACTATTCACAACTTTGATGGACATTACCCCACGCAAGCTGGCAGAAATAGCCCTAGCAGAGAGCGAAGAAAAATACCGTCATTTAGTGGAAACTTCCCAAGATATTATCTGGTCTTGCAATGCTGAAGGGCACATTACTTTTGTGAACCAAGCAGTGAAACAAATATACGGTTACGAGCCTGAAGAAATGCTCGGCTGTTCTTTTAGCGATTTCTTGGCCCCAGGAGAAATAGACTGGAAATGGGAACTTCAGCAGCGCTTGCTGACGGGAAAAACTGTGTTTCAGTACGAAAATATAGTATTAGGAAAAGACGGTCGAAAAATTGATGTAAATACCAAGGCGATCGCGCGCATGGACGCTGAAGGAAACATCATCGGCACAACAGGAACTGCTAGCGATATTACCGAACGCAAACAAGCTGAAATAGTCCTGCAAAAAGCCAAAGAAGAAGCCGACAGAGCGAACAGGGCAAAAAGCGAATTTCTCTCGAATATGAGCCACGAGTTGCGAACTCCCCTCAACGCAATTCTCGGTTTCAGCCAACTGCTAGCCCGCGACCCAGACCTCGGTGCCGACCAACAGCAATACTTAGGAATTATTACCCAGAGCGGGGAACATTTGCTCGTTCTGATCAACAATATTCTGCAAATGTCAAAAATTGAAGTCGGGCTGGTGACACTTAATAACAGCACCTTCGACTTACACAAAATGCTAAAAAATACTGAAAATATGCTGAAACTGCAAGCCGAAAAAAAAGGGTTGCAGTTAATTTTTGATTGCCCACCCGATCTACCTCAATATATAGAAACCGACGAAAGCAAGTTGCGACAAGTATTGATAAATGTAGTCGGCAATGCTATTAAGTTTACGGGTGAAGGTGGTGTTAATTTGAGAATCAAACATGAGTTGTTAAAAACTAAAATTCATGGAGATAGACCACCAAGTGACAGTTGCTGTTTGCTATTTGAAGTGGAAGACACTGGTTCAGGAATTTCTGCGGAAGAAATGGAGAATTTGTTTAAACCTTTCGCGCAAACAGAAAGCGGGAAAAAAGCTCAAGAAGGAAGCGGTTTAGGCTTGCCCATCAGCAAGCAGTTCGTTCAGTTAATGGGAGGGAAGATGACGGTAACAAGCACCCTCGGCCGCGGCAGTATTTTTAGATTTGATGTTAAAGTTTCGCTCCCTAATGCAGTGGAAATTCAGGTGGCTCAAACAGCTCGCCGAGTGGTGGGTCTCGAACCCGGACAGCCAGAATACCGGATTTTAGCTGTTGACGATCGCCTGGAAAGCCGCTTGCTGTTGGTCAGAATGCTGACATCCCTTGGCTTTGCGGTGCGGGACGCTGAAAATGGCGTTCAAGCTGTGGAAATGTGGTCGAGTTGGGAACCTCATTTGATTTGGATGGATATGCGGATGCCGGTGATGGACGGTTACGAAGCTACTAAACAGATTAAAGCGCATTTGAAAGGTCAAGCAACGGTGATTATTGCTCTGACTGCAAGTGCTTTTGATGAAGAGCGATCGCTGATTTTGTCTGCTGGTTGCGATGATTTTGTAGCGAAGCCTTTTCGGGAGCAAGTGATTCTGGAAAAAATGGCTAAGCATCTGGGAGTCCGCTATGTTTACGATCGAGAAGCTTCGCTAAGTTCTGATGCTGCGGTGTCCGCCGAGGTTTCCACGGCAACTGAAACGGCTGATTTGGCTTTTACGCTCAATACTTCATTTTTGGAAGCTATGCCTGCTGAATGGGTTGATGAATTGTATTCTGCGGCGGATGCGGTGGATAACGAGGAGATTTTTCGACTGTTGTTGTTGATTCCTCCTATTAATGCTAGTTTCCGCAGCGCGATCGCCGATTTGGCGAATAACTTCCGGTGCGATCGGATTATCGATTTGATTGAGGAGTTTAGAAATTGTTGAAGGATGAAAGAAGAAGGGATAATAGGGCAACGTTCAGGATTATGGATGATGTAGGTCGATCGCCTATTTGTAAACTCGCCTGCGGGCGATCGGCTAATTTACTTGTAGCCAATCTCCACACCCTGGTAATCATCAGTCATTCCCAATTCTTTAATCTCACATCTCAACTCTCAACTACGATAAGTTCTGTAAATATCCAAGCAGTTGATTGAGGGGGGAGTGCTATAATGAGTATTTAACCTGTTTTCCTAATTTCAATAATTCTTAAATTAACCAAAAATAGCGCTCGATGACCCAAAATCAAATAGAAGAAAATAAAGACAACATATTAATTGTTGACGATACTCCAGAAAATTTGCAAGTTTTATCAGCAACGCTGTCCGATCGGGGCTACAAAGTCCGCGGCGTAATTAGCGGCAAAATGGCAATCAGAGCCGCGCGCTCTGGTTCTCCCGATTTGATTTTGCTCGACATCAAAATGCCGGAAATGGACGGCTACGAAGTCTGCATACACCTCAAGGCAGATCCGCAAACATCAGAAATTCCAGTTATTTTTATCAGCGCTTTAGATGAAGTATTGGACAAATTAACCGCATTTCAAGTGGGAGGGGTAGATTATGTCACAAAACCGTTTCATGTAGCAGAAGTTTTAGCGCGAATCGAACACCAACTGACGATCCAAAGACTGAAAAAACAATTAATTGCTCGCAATAAAGAACTGCAAGAAGAAATAATAGAACGCAAAAAAGCCGAAGAAGCCGCCGCCGCTGCATCGCTCGCAAAAAGTCAATTCGTTGCCAACATGAGCCACGAATTACGCACTCCCCTGAACGCCATCTTGGGTTTTACCCAAGTCATGAGCCGCGACTCTTTGCTCAGCCAGGAAAATCTCGAAAATCTCCGAATTATTAACCGCAGCGGTCAACATTTGCTGGAACTAATTAACGATGTTTTAGACTTGTCGAAAATAGAAGCAGGGATAATTGGCTTAGATGAACGCAGCTTAGACCTTTATCAACTCCTCGACACTCTCGAAGAAATGTTTCAAATCAAAGCTGAAACAAAAAAAATGCAACTGAGATTTTCCGTCGAGGCTAATGTTCCCCAATATATAAAAACTGACGAAAAAAAGCTGCGCGTCTGCTTAATTAACCTGCTGGGAAATGCCATGAAATTTACTCACGACGGCGGCCGTATTTGGCTGCGCGTGAGCGTGGACAACAACCAGCAGCAGCCTGCAGAATCGGAAAGTTATCCTAACTATACGTCGGTCGAACCATTGTTAATTTTGTTTGAAGTTGAAGACACGGGAATTGGCATAGCAACAGCAGAAATTGATACTTTATTTGATGCTTTCGTACAAACACAAGCGGGGAGAAAAGCGGCTGATGGTACGGGGTTGGGTTTGACAATTACTAAAAAATACGTGCAGATAATGGGCGGGGATATTTGGGTAAAAAGTGTTTTAGGTGAGGGAACCAGTTTTAAATTTAATATCCGAGTATTTCCCGCTATTTCGTCTGAAATAACAGTGGGGAAATTGCAGCGGGTGATCGCACTAGAAGCAGATCAACCAATTTATCGGATTTTAGCAGTTGACGACAATCAAGATAATCGGCTGCTGCTGGTTAAAATGTTGCAACCAATTGGTTTTGAAGTCCGAGAAGCGGAAAATGGCTACCAAGCTGTTGAACTTTGGGAAAGTTGGCAGCCTCATTTAATTTGGCTGGATACGCGAATGCCAGTAATGGACGGTTTTGAAGCTGTCCGACAAATTAGAGCGAAAGAGAAACAAACTCAGTGGCGAACTGTAATTATTGCTCTGACTGCGAGCACTTTTGAGGAAAGAAAAGGCGAAATTCTCGCCGCAGGTTGCGACGATTTTGTGCGGAAACCTTTTCAAGAACAAACCCTCTTTGATAAGATGGCTTGCTACTTGGGAGTGCGCTATCTTTATCAAGAGTTGCCCCGCCTCCCAGTCGGCGCTTTACGGCGTTATTGTGTGAGCGAAAAACCCGATTCATTTTTCGGAGGGCTGCTGGCTCAGATGCCTCAAAGCTGGGTGCAGGAACTCTACGACGCAGCTAATGATGTTAATGAAGAGCTGGCGATTGAAATTGTCGATCGCATCTGGGAAAGTCATCCAACTTTAGCTGAGGCTTTAAAAGATTTGCTTGCCGATTACCGACTCGACAAGATAATGGATTTAACTCAATCGAGTTTAAAATAAATGGATAATAGCGAAATTAAAGTATTGGTGGTTGATGACCAACCGAGCAATCTGCGGTTCTTATCCAAACTGCTAACATCCCAGGGGTATCAAGTTTACCGAGCTATTTCCGGTCAACTGGCGTTGAATGTGGCGATCGCCCATTGCCCGGATTTAATTTTGCTCGACATTAGAATGCCGGAAATGAACGGTTATGAAGTTTGTCGGAGACTGAAAGCGACACCGAAAACCGAACAAATTCCGGTAATTTTTTTAAGCGTATTAGATGAAATGAACGATAAATTACAAGCTTTTCGAGTAGGAGGCGCTGACTATATTACTAAACCATTTCAAGTAGAAGAAGTTTTAGCACGCATCGACAAGCAAGTCCGCTTGCAAAAACTGCAACAGCAATTAAAAGAACAAAATTATCAACTGCAACAGTCACAGTCGCTGCTTGCTAGCATATTAAATAGTTCATTAGACTGTGTGGTGGCTTATTCTGCAGTCCGCAACAGTGAGGGAAATATTGTAGATTTCCAGTGGCTCTTGATCAACCCGGCTGCTGAAAAATTTTATGGTCTGCTATTCAATGACATAGTTGGCAAGAATTTGTTAGCCCAAGTTTCCAAAGTTAGCAATAAGGGGTTATTTGATTTGTATGTTTCTGTAGTAGAAACCGGAGAAACTGTAGACCAAGAATTTTATTACGAACAGGAGCGAGATACAATTGTTTGGCTGCACATTGTGGCGGTCAAATTAAACGATGGTCTGGCAGTAACATTTCGCAACATCACCGAGCGCAAACGAGCAGAAATTGCCCTACGAGACAGCGAAGAACGCTTCCGCGCGATATTCGAGCAAGCGGCAGTCGGCATAGCTAAAACCGCGCTCTGCGGTCAATTTATGCGGGTAAATCCTGGCTTTTGTCAAATTGTCCGCTATGCACAATCCGAATTGTTACAGCAAAATTGGGAGGCAATTACTCACCCAGATGACAGAGAAGCCGACAGAGAATACCTGCGCTCGCTGTTATCCGGGAAGATTCAAACTTTTTCTGTGGAAAAGCGTTTGCTATGCAAAGATGAAGCTGTGCGCTGGGCGAATGTTACTGTTTCGGCAATGCGCGATGTCAAGGGGACACTGCAGTATTTGATTTGTGCGATCGAAGATATTTCCGAACGCAAGCTGGTACAAGAACTGCTGCAAGCGAGTTTAGACACTCAAACCCGCTACGCTCAAGAATTAACTCGTTCTAATGCCGAACTAGAACAGTTTGCCTACGTGGCTTCTCACGATTTGCAAGCGCCTTTGAGCACGATTTCTGGCTACGCTCAACTATTAGAAAAACGCTTTCCCAACCAACTTGATGCCCAAGGAAATAAATTTATCCGCAATATTGTTAATTCTTGCGAGCGGATGCAGGCGCTGATTGATGACTTGCTTGAGTATTCGCGGGTCGGCCTCAGTCAGAAACCTTTTGAGATGATAGATTGCAATCGGGTTTTTGAGGATGCTTGTGCTAATTTGCAGTTGGCTATCCGCGAAAATCAAGCTTCAGTTACTAGGGGGAATTTGCCAAGGGTAAAAGGTGACTGTTGTCAACTGCTGCAACTGTTTCAAAATTTAATTGGTAACGCCATTAAGTACCGCAGCAGTGAAGCGCCGGTGGTGCAGGTGGACGCTTCGCGTCAGGGGGATAGCTGGGTGTTTTCTGTGCAGGACAACGGTATTGGGATTGCCGAACAGTACCATTCGCGAATTTTTCAGATTTTTCAGCGCTTGCACACCCAAAAACAGTATTCGGGAACTGGTATCGGTTTAGCGATTTGTCAAAGAATTGTCGATCGACACGGCGGCAGCCTTTGGGTAGAATCACAACCCAATCGAGGCTCGACTTTTTATTTTTCTATTCCTCTACCAAAATGAAGTCAGCAGCCCGCCTGAAGCAGTCAATCGATTTTAGATTTTAGATTTTAGATTTTAGATTTGAAGAAAGCGACCTCACTGATACAGCATATTCCATGTAGATGTACTACAAAAAACCGGGTTTCTTGAACAGAATCAGTAATGATGCGAGAACTCTAAAGCAACCCGGTTTCTGGGGTGTACTTTATAAATTTGGAATACGCTGTAAATCCGGGGGCTTGTGATGAGGATTCGGAGCTTTTTTCTCGCTCCACGGATGAATCCGGGGGCTTGTCACCAAATTGCTTGATTGTCACCCGTCCTTTACTTAAGCTTTAAATATCTTTATGTTGTCTTTACAATTTTTTTGATAAAGTGTAGCATATTCACTGATGACATCGAGCTAAAAATCTATCAATATAAATCTATTAGCTCTCTCCTTATACAAATTATAAATCAGCGGTGCGCGCAAGACTTGTTAGTTTTTTTCAACTTTATCCAGAGCATCTTGCTTTGGGATGCAGTAGTTTCCCTAGTAGTTCGCGGACAAGCCTTTGTAATGTCTTTGCAGTTTGCCGATTTTCGGACATACTGCCAAGTGAAACAAGCATGATTCGCAAACCTATGCAAATCAAGGAAAACGGTAAATTGCTGCAACACAAATTCAGTGTTATCAGCCAGATTTACCGGATGATGGCAACAGATGCTGTGCAGGTACTCAGACACGGCTCAAAGTCCTGCAACCTCACAAAAGACGTTCGTAGTGAGGCAAAACGGTGAATTATAAAAAGAAAAAATTTACTCTTTTAATAGCAAACGATGACGAGGATACGCGCTTTTTGATGGAGGAAGCACTGCGAGAAGTTCGATTAGCAATTACGAGCGAATTTGTGGAAAATGGAGAACAAGTGCTAGACTACTTGTACCGTCGCGGTCAATATGTTGCTAGCAGCAATTGGCACCAGCCAGACTTGATACTTTTGGATCTGAATATGCCGAGGCTGGACGGGCGCGAAACACTAACTTCGATCAGATCAGACCCCCATTTGCAACAAATTCCGGTTGTAATGCTCACAACTTCCCACCGCCGCGGTGATATCTTGCTTTGCTACCGCTTGGGAGCCAATTCTTTCATATCCAAACCAGTCACTTTTGAAGGATTGCTTGAAGTAATGAAGACTTTATGTGAGTATTGGTTTGAAGTCGTTTCACTCCCGCCGGATATGTAAGCTTTAATTGAGGGCTAAATCGATAGTTTGACTCTAGAGTCAATTTGATAAGCAGAAATATTGGCCGATCGCAAGCAAGTATCGCTCTCAAAACCAAAAAGTTGCCTTCGACCCGCTCCGAACGCTATAGTTGTGTTAACACGTCACCAATGTCTGAAAATTTTGTTGGTTGAGGATGACCTCGGAGCTCCGACAATGATCGAAGACCTTCTAGGGTCATTCAGCGAGTCTCTATTTCTCCTCCAAACTGTTAAGTCTCTGGAGATAGGAGTTGGGCGTCTGGAACTAGACAAGTTTGACGCCGTACTATTAGATTTGTCAGTGTCAGACAGCTTGAGGGGAAGCGAGGCGATCGCAGTTTTGAAAGGGCGATGGCCCACATTGCCAATTGTGGTGCTGACAGATATCAGCGATGAAAATATAGCCCGGTCAGTATTGCGCTGGGGCGCTCAAGATTGTTTGGTAAAGGGAAGATTTCACAGAACTCTGCTGGTGCGCGCAATCCATTACGCGATCGAACGCCAGCAAATCGAAGAACAATTGCGGCAGCAGGCTCTGCGACAGCGGCTGTTGGGCAAAATGATCGAACATATTCGATCGTCAATAGATCCGGCAAGCATTCTCCAAAGTACCGTTGCAGAAGTGCGCCAATTTCTCCAAACAGACCGCGTTTTAATTTATCGCTGTCAGGATTGGGTGTCTCAATTGGACGGGGAAGAGCAAAAAGGTGCGATCGTCGCAGGTGACGGCTTGCCAGAAGGTTATATTGAAAACCAAAATATTAGTGCTGCTTTGGCGGTGTCATGCTTTGTTTTAGTCGAATCCCAGTCGGTACAAGCAATAGCAGATGTCAGCACTGCCCCCTTGGCTGGCAGTTGCAAAGAATTGTTGACAGATTGTGAAATTGCAGCAGTTATAAGCGTACCAATTTGGCAATCAGGCGACTGGGAAACGGCAAAAGAAACACAAGAAGCCACTGTTTGGGAAGTCGAGAAAAATCAAGATGCAGCGGAAAGTTATATCTGGCACGAGGCGAGTGGCAAACCGCAGGCGCAGGGTAAAAATTTGCCGGATTCGATGATCGCAGAAAATCGCAATAGTTTGTGGGGAATGTTGACAGCATACAATTGCAGCGGTGTCAGGGAATGGCAACAGTGGGAAATAGATTTTTTACAGCACTTAGCAAATCAAGTGGCGATCGCGATCGAACAATCTCAACTTTACCGCCAGCTAGCAATAGCCAATCAAAAATTGCAGCAACTGGCAACTACTGACGGACTGACTGGCATTGCCAATCGCCGCCAGTTCGATCGCGTTTTGAGATTAGAGTGGCGCAGATTGGCAAGAGAGGAACTGCCGCTGTCTTTAATTATGTTTGACATCGACTTTTTTAAACTTTACAACGAGTTTTATGGGCACCTCGGCGGGGACGATTGTTTGCGCCAAGTTGCCGGGGCGATCGCCACAGCCACCAACCGGGCTGGGGATTTGACTGCCCGCTACGGTGGCGAAGAATTTGCCCTAGTGCTGCCCAACACCAGCGCCGAAGGGGCAAACGCTGTCGCCCGGAAAATTTGCGACGGCATCGCCAGCTTGAAACTGCCCCACGCGCGATCGTCGATCGGTCCCTACGTTACCCTCAGTTGCGGCATTGCGACAGCGATTCCTTCTGCCCAGGAATCTCCCAACACCCTAATTCGCAGCGCTGACAGCGCCCTTTATCAAGCCAAAACCGAAGGAAAAAATCGTATTTGTCACGCTAGCAATAACTCGGAATCGGCCCCGATTTTTATGTAAAAGTTGAAGGTAATATCATTTCCGGTTACACCGGAATGATGTTGACTGTTGACTGTTCACTGTCAACAGTCAACAGTGAACTCGAATTTACTATTCCGATGCTAACGGATTTGATATAATTGGTAATTTGTAATATCGTTCTTGAGACTCGTGCAAGATGTGAGATATTACCCCATTGCCGCTTCCCAATTTCCAATTACAAATTGCTAATTTATTGCCCCAAATTTGAATTCCTACCAGTTAAATTCGGTCGCACTGGAATTTCAATCAAAAACTCCGCTCCCTCTCCCGGTGTCGAAATACAGCTCAATCTGCCACCGTGCCGATCGACTATAATCGAGTGAGAAATCGACAATCCCAAACCCGTACCCTTGCCCACAGGTTTAGTCGTGAAAAACGGGTCAAACAGCCTCGATCGCACTGACTCCGGTATCCCCCCCCCGTTGTCCGCAATAGATACCGCTACGAAGCCCGCAGCCGCCTGATAACTGCGAATAGCGATCGTGCTGGGATGTCGAGCGCACTCCTCGATCGAACGCTGCTTGTCCCGTTCTTCCAAAGCATCGATCGCATTAATTAAAATATTCATAAATACCTGATTCAACTCACCAGGAAAACATTCAATTTGTGGCAATAGTTGGTAATCTTTAACTATCAGAATTTCTCCGGGACTGCTGTGAGATTTTAACCGATTTTGCAAAATCATCAAAGTGCTATCAATTCCCTCGTGAATGTTGACCGACTTCCCTGCGGACTCGTCCAATCGGGAAAAATTACGCAACGATTTCACAATCTCGACAATTCGCTCGGTTCCTACTTGCATCGAATTAAACAATTTCGGGAAATCCTCAACAATATAATCCAAGTCTATTTCATCAATTTTATCCAAGACTGGGGCTGGAGGATTAGGACAGTAATGCTGGTAAACTTTAATCAATTCCAGCAAATCAAAAGTGTAATTGCGAGCCGGACTGAGATTGCCGTGAATAAAGCTAACGGGGTTATTAATTTCGTGAGCAACACCAGCAACTAACTGACCCAAACTCACCATTTTTTCATTTTGAACGAGCTGAGCTTGAGTGGTTCTGAGTTTGTTAATAGCTGCTTCTAACTCTAGCGCTTTTGAACGTTCTCGCGCTTCCGATTCCTGCAAAGCTGACTCGGCTTGTTTGCGATCGGCAATTTCACTTTGTGCTTGCTCAAACAGCATTGATTGCTGGATCGCGATCGCCAACTGCACGCTAATTTGTTTGAGACACTCGACCTCAATTTCCCGCCAGTGGCGGGGGCCCGCGCACTCGTGGGCAATCAATAGCCCCCACAACTTCTCGCCTTGCAAAATCGGCACTACCAAATTAGCTCGCACCTGAAATTGACTTAATAAATTAATGTAGCACTTGGAAAGACCAGCTTTGTAAATATCATCTACAGGTACAGCGCGACCGTGTTCGTAAGCAGAAGCATAGCTGTATTCAAAGCAGGGATCGTTAATAGTTAGTCCCTGAATCGATCGCCACTTTTCGCCCACCGACTCGACAGTTACAAAACCGCTCCTATCGGGATTAAAGCGATAAATTATTGTCCTGTCTGTTTGCAAAAATTGCCGTACTTCAGCAACAGCTTTTGTCAAGATTTCTTTTAAATTGAGAGAAGAGCGAATGCGTTCCAGCATCTTTACCACCAAGCGTTCTCGCTTTAATTGCTGGCGCAAGATAGCCTCGGCAAGTTTGCGAGAGCTAATATCTTCAATCACACCAATTACATAGCTAGGTTCCCCAAACCCATCCCGCACTAAAGATACAGTCATATTAGTCCAAACAAATGAACTGTCTTTGCGAATAAAGCGTTTCTCAATGGAATAATTAAAAATTTCCCCAGCTAACAGTCGGTCGCGCGACTCGACATCTGCTGCTACATCTTGGGGGTGAGAAATATCCCCAACATTACGCGATTTTAGCTCCAATTCTGAGTATCCCACAATATTGCAAAAGCCTTGATTTGCCTTCAAAAATTGACCGTCAGGCCACACTTTAACAATGCCTATCGCCGCTTGTTCAAATACAGCTCGAAATCGCTGTTCGCTTTCTTGCAAAGCAGTTTCGGCTTTTTTGCGATGGGTAATGTCCATTGCCGTGCCAAACATCCGCACCACCTGACCCAACTCATTTTTAACAGATTGTCCTTTAGCATTAACGTGCCTAATTTCTCCTGATGGAAAACAGATGCGGTGGTCGATGTCGTAAGCTATGCCTTCAGTCACTGCCTTTCGCACAACTTCTGTAAACCTTTCTTTGTCATCGGGATGAATTTGCTCTAAAAGTTCTTCCATTGTCGGCGGTCGCTTTAATTCTCGACCGTAAACTCGAAACAGTTCTTCCGACCAAGTAATAACTCCTGCCTCCCTATCGAATTCCCAATTGCCGATGCGGGCTATTTTTTGCGCTGCTTGCAACTGTTCGGCAAGTAGTTGCAGAGATGCGATCAACTGCGTTTTTTCGGCTTCTGCTGCAACGCGGGCGCTGATATCTTTGTGAGTGCCTGTCATCCGCAACGGCGCACCCCATTCGTCGTACTCGACTACCTTGCCCATAGCCAGAATCCACTGCCAATTGCCCGCTTTGTTGAGCATCCGAAATTCAAATTCATAGATATCAGTCTCACCTTCAAAATAGGAATTTAAAGCTTCCATTACCTTCCGTCGGTCTTCGGGATGCAGCAAACTTTCCCAACCTTTGAGGTTGTTTTCAATTTCGGTTTCTACGTAGCCAAGCATTGATTTCCAATGAAAGTCGAAATAAGTTTCGCCAGTAGCTATATTCCAATCCCACAGCCCCAAAGAGCTGCCTGAAACCGCCAACTGCAATCGCTCTTGACTGAGTTTTAATGCCGATTCGGTGCGTTTTATTTCTGTGAGGTCGGCAATTATGGCTATCATTCCTATCGGTTGACTAGCGCTATCTTTAATGCAGTTAGCTCGCAAAAAAGTTTCTATAATATCGCCATTTTGACTCTTAATTTCAATTTCAGATTCCCAGGAAAAACCTTTTCGCAGCACCCTAAATAATTTTCTCAAATCTTGAGATTTGGGGTACATTACTGCTGGGCCGCCGGCATTATTTAGTTCCTCAACTGTATAGCCGTAGCGCTGAATAAATGCTTGATTGTGATAAACGGAATAACCATCCAAATCTGCGATCGCGATCGCATCACTAGCGCTGTCTACAGCTTGAGTTACCAGGCACAGAGTCATTTCGGCTTGTTTGCGATCGGTAATGTCAAAAATCGCTCTGTCGAGCCACAAAACCAGCCCTTCTAGATTGTAAGTTGGCCTACCTCTTTCCGACATCCACCGCACCGCCCCGTCATCGCGGACAATCCGGTATTCTAGATTGTACGGCTGTTTCGACTCTACTGCTGCGCTGATTTGTCGATCGACCATTTCCTTGTCTGCCTCGTGGACAATGGTCGCAAAACTCAAGGGGTTGTTGCCAATAAAATCCCCTGCAGGATAGCCACTAATTACCTCAATTTCATCGCTAATAAATACCATCGTCCACTCAGCATCGTACAAACTGCGACAGATAGCGCCGGGGATATTCTCAACGAGCGATCGAAACCTGGCTTCGCTCTCCCGCAAAGCTGCTTCTGCCTGTTTTAAATCAGTAATATCCAGCACCATTCCTTCCCAAACTATATCCCCTTCCGGCCCTATTTCAGTCGGACAATCAACTCGTTCCGGTTTCGACGAAACCCCTTGCATCCACTTAAGTTTTCCAGACGGTACAATCGCGCGCCATTCCTGCTGCCAGGGCTGCATATTTGCCGCAGAAACAGCAAGAGATTCTTCAAATTTTTGACGGTCATCGGGATGAAGAAAACTAAAAAGTAGTTGGGGATTATGCTGAATCTTTTCTGGTGTCAATTCAAATAAATCGCTACTGCCAGAAGAAATGTAAGGAAAACTTTTTTTGCCGTCGGTTGAGAGGCGAAATTGATAAATTATTCCCGGCAAATTGGCAGCAAGCTGCCGCAGTCTAGCCTCGCTTTCTTGCTGCGCTAATTGTTGGCACCTCTCCTGAGTGATATCTCGAATTATCCCGACAAGAATTTTACTGCCCTCGCTATTTTCAAATACAGTTTTTTTAGTAGACAAAATGTGATTTGCACCGCTGCCGTCCGTAAATATTTCCTCGCTCTCGTTTTCTTCCCCCGTCCTAAACACTTGTTCGTCATTCTGCCAAAAAATCTCAGCTTCTTGTTTTGGGAAAAAGTCGTAATCCGACTTGCCCAGCAGTTCCTCGCGCTGCTTGCCGAGCAGCTTGCAAAAAGCATCATTTAACAGTATCCAGCGGTGCTGTTCGTTCTTGACAAAAATGGGGTCAGCCAGTGCATCTATCGTATAATTCAAAAACTTTTTACTAGCTTCCAGTTCGGAGAGTGCTAAAATTTTATCAGTAATATCGTGGATAGTTCCTGTCGTCCCCTGTGCTTCGCCGTCCCCGCCAAACATCAAAAATTCTTGCACTTCCACCCAGCGAATTTCGCCATTTTTGGTAAGATATCGAAGTTGATAGCAGCAGGATGTTTCTTGATTTTTTCTCCGGGAGCATCTCATATTTGCAAAAACACTTCTTTCTTCTTCCTTCTGACTCTTTTCTCCTGGCTCCTGACTCCTGACTCCTAATTCCAATTTCGAGCTTTGCTGCAAAAGTGAGATGCTCCCTTTTCTCCGACCTCTAAACGAATTTAAATATTGGTATTGATCGTCAGAATGAATGTAACTCAAACAGGAAGTTCCTAAGCTTTCATCAACGGTAAATCCGGTAATTTCTGTCCAAGCTGGATTGAGAAAAGTCCAATTGCCCGCAGTATTTGTTTCAAAAACTACTTCTTTGATATTGTCAACAACCTGCTGGTATTTTTCTTGACTTTTTTGCCATTCTGCTTGCCGTTTCTGGCGGGCGATCGCGCACCTAAGCGTCCGCACCAGCAGCCGGCTGTCTACCTGTCTCTTCACCAAATAATCTTGGGCGCCGGCGGCAATTAACTCGACAGCCAGTTCTTCGTCATCTGCGGCTGTCAGAATGACGATCGGAATATTTATACCGCAATCTTGCAGTCGGAAAAAAGTATTAAATTTTCGGCTGTCAGGAAGTGAAAGATCTAATAAAATTACATCAAAAATTTTATCGCTTAAAATTTCTATCGCTTCCCGGAGGCGGACTACATTGGTGACATCAATTGATAGTCCTAGTTGGCCCTCAGACAGCAGTTCTTGAATGAGTTCTGCATCTTCTGCACAGTCTTCTACTAAAAGAATTTTTAAACCAGGCGTTAAAGTTGACTCAAACACAGAGGTCATACCATTTTATATTTTAGATTTGAGATGGGAGATTGGGAATGACTGATGACTATCGCTGTTTGGTTCTTGCGTAGAGTGGCATTTTTTTTACTGCTATCCTTTTGCTATTTTTTAGTAATTATAAAAAAATCTCAGCAGCGGATGCAGCTACCTAGCTGATGATTGGGGAACTTGAACCGCACCCTTGAGAGTGCGCTGTGTGCTTGCAGACCGCGCAGATTTATTTGTAGAATTGAGTTGTTCGCTGCAAGTTTTCCGCCTCGCCCCAAACCTAGTCGCCCAAAACTCTCATTTTCTTACCAATATTGCAACTCAACTCTATTTTAATTTACAACCTTTGGCAGGGGAATAGCAAGAGGCAAGTCAAAAGAGCGCGGAGTAATCAGGATTTGCATTGCTGATAGCCTGTGAAACTTGAGATTATAAATTGCCGTTTAAAGCTTGCCTAAAGTTGCATTATTTTTCCAAAATGGTATTACTACGAAGCTACGAGAATTACCGTTGATTTACAAAATGCGTTCGCTCGATTGTGTCTCGTAAATTGCCCGCAATTAGCGCCTGTTTGTATTGAGCAATGCAAGTCCTCTCTCGATCGAGGAACCAAGACTTGCATTCCTTGCTACAAACCTAATTACCAACTTAATTACGGTTGTCTAACCGGACACAATTTAACTCGGTTGAGTCGCTCAATTTTTCTGAGGTTTGGGCAGCACAACTGTAAACACGCTGCCTTGACCGACATTGCTGCTAATAGCAATCTCACCGTTAAAAGGTTTTAAAAGTTCAATACAAGTATAAAGTCCTAGACCTGTTCCTGTCGGTTCCCCTTCGGTTTTTTCCTCGCCTTTAGGTGGTTTGGAGGTGTAAAAAGGGTCAAAAATTTTTGACAAATCTTCAGATGATATGCCGCAGCCCGTATCTGCAATATCCATGTATATGTTCGAGTCGTCTTGCCGAGTCACGATAGTTATTTCTCGGCTTTTCTTTTCCCACATAGCATCCATTGCATTATTGATTAAATTATAAAATACTTGAGAAAGATAGGAATAAATTAATGGAATGCTGGTAATTTCTTCGTCATAAAAGTATTTTTTTCTAATTTTATTTTTAAAATACAGGTTGCCTTCCAATAGCTGAATTTCTCTCTGCACTAAATCGTTGATATTCACCGGGTGCAAATCTTGCTTTTGCTCGTTTCGGCTTTTCATCATCAGAGTATCCATGATCTGATTGATTTTTGTGACTGCTTGAAAAATATACTTGGTATAATTAAACAGAGAATCTTCTTGAATTTGTGTGGCTTTTGTTTCAATCAAATCGACGCTAGTCTGGATCACTTGCAGCGGACTTTTGAGATTGTGAACCATGCCCTGAGTCAAACGTCCGATGATGGCTGTTTTTTCCTGGTTTATTAATTGCTTGGTTTTTTGTTCAACAAGTTTTTCCAGGTTTTGGTTGAGGTGGGCCAGTTCGAGGTTTTTTTCTTCGAGTTTTTTTTGCAAGCTGCGGATTGTCAAGTGGGTTTGAATCCGGCTCAAAACTTCTTCGTGTTGGAAAGGCTTAGTGATGTAATCAACGGCTCCTGTCTGAAAGCCTTTTACTTTATCAGGGGTATCGGAAAGGGCGCTCATGAATATGATGGGAATATCTTGCGTTGACGGGTCTGCTTTCAAACGTCGGCAAGTTTCAAAACCGTCAATTCCTGGCATCATGATATCCAAAAGAATCAAGTCTGGATGGATGTAGTCAATTTGCTCGATCGCACTTTCGCCGTCTAGAGCCACTAATACTTTAAACCCGTAATTCCTTAACAACTCGAAAAGTACGTCAAGATTTGTTTGGTTGTCATCGACAATTTGTATGATGCTTCTTTCGGAATTCTTATCGTTCATATTCAAGGGAAATATTCAAATTTTTTAGTTTTGATTTGTGGTTTGTGAGTTTAAATGGGATTCAAGTGATTTTCTGCGGCTCTAGAAATCCGGTTGCTTCATAGATGCCTTTATTTGCAATCACTTTTTTCTTTTGTGGGCGGGATCTCCTGCCCACCCCACCAGAAATTCAGTCTCTGTGGAACAGGCCGGAAAGTCGGTTGCTGACAATGGTGCAAGATCTGAGATTTAACTGATTTTGAGTTGTCTGTTAGCTACCGTCAATTTTAGGACAAATGTTGCTTCAAAAAATCTCGAATTTGCTTGAGCTGAAATCCTTTAGCAAGTTGGCGCAGGTGATGAACGAAAGGCACTAATGTCGGGTCAGAATGTTCGAGTTTAGCAGTTTCTTCCAGAATAGCTTCAATATCGCCCATTGCAGCCAATCTTAACAACGCCAAGACTGACTCTGACGCCGGAGACACCATCGTTGAGTCAGCAGCAGCAATCTCAGAAGATGCTTTTGCAGTTTGATCTGTCCGCTTTTTGGTTTGCGCTCGTTCTTCGTAAACCCATTCTAGTCTCAAATGCAGGCGCAATAATTCTAAAAGCTCGTTAGTTTGAATCGGCTTGGTGAGAAAATTATCGCAACCTGCAAGTATGCTCTGTTGCCTGCTAGTCTCGTAAACGTTAGCGGACAAAGCAAGGATAACCGTATCTTTTAATTCCGGCAACTGTCGCAGCCGCCTGGTAGCTTCCCAACCGTCCATTACGGGCATCAGCAAATCCATTAAAATTAGATCCGGTAGAAATTCCTGTGCTTTGTGCAAGCCGTCTTCGCCGTCTGTAGCTTCTGCAATTTCAAAGCCTAAATGAACAAGCAGCCTGTGCAACATGGCGCGATTTACTTCGTGATCGTCCACGATTAGCACTTTCCGCTGGGGGCCGGTAAAACCAACAAGCCGCCTTTTTTCTTGCCGGGAGGGGTGTTCAGAACACTGGGCGACTGCGGGCAAGTCTAGATCCAACCAAAATATGCTGCCTTTGCCGGAGGTACTTTGGACGCGAATTTGGCTGCCCATCATTTTGGCTAATTTTTGGCTGATGGAAAGTCCCAGGCCGGTACCTTCGACGAAATTGTTCTGATCGCCCACTTGATGAAAAGGCAAAAATATTTCTTCTAATTTATTCTGCCCGATGCCAATGCCGGTATCTTCGATTTGAAAGCGAATTTTAGGCGTAGGGGCACGATCGCCGATATTTTCTGCTGTTATCACCTCGGGCGCTTCTGTTGTTTCCAGCGGCGGGTTCGACATTGGCTGCGCGTCTAAATTCACGGTCAAATTTATCGTTTGAGTGGCAATTTCCGCTGTCAAACTAGAATTTTCGCAGTTGGTTTGAGGATAATTATCGGGGAAATTTTCTGCATAACCGACTTTGAATGTAACGCTGCCGCGGTTCGTAAACTTAACGGCATTGCTGAGCAAATTAATCAAAACTTGACGCAACCTTTTTTCGTCGGCCAAAATGCCATCGGGAAGCGCTGAAACCTGTTCGTAATTAAAGGCAATTCCTTTTTGAGCCGAGCGCATCTGGAACAAATCAATAATACTTTTAACAAAACTGGAAAAATGCACATTTGTCAGTGACAAGTCCATTTTACTCGCTTCGATTTTTGAGAGGTCTAAAACATCATTAATCAGCATCAGCAGGTGGTTGCCGCACTGGTGAATGTTGTTAAGACTTTCCTGCTGATCTGCGGTCAAATTTTTATCGACTTTGAGCAGTTGAATGTATCCCAAAATCCCGTTCAAAGGCGTCCGCAATTCGTGGCTCATGTTGGCGAGAAAGTCGCTTTTAGCGCGGTTGGCGGATTCGGCGGCTTCTTTAGCTAATTGCAGGGCGGCTTCTGCAAGTTTGCGATCGGCAATTTCGGTTTGTGCTTGTTCAAATAGCGTCGATTGCTGAATGGCGATCGCCAACTGCACCCCCAATTGTTTTAGGCACTCTCCCTCCAATTGTTGCCAGGGACGCGGGCCCGTGCAGTGGTGGGCAATTAACAGCCCCCACAAGTTTTCGCCTTGCAAAATCGGCACTACCAGATTCGCTCTCACATCGAGCCGAGTCAACAAAGCCAAGTGGCACTCGGCCAGACCGGCATTGTAAACATCTTCTATGGCTCTAATTCTGCCGTCTTGGTAAAGATGAACGTAGGCTGCCCCAAAACAGGGGTCATAAATTTCCGTTCCTACAATTGGTCGGAAATTTTCGGCAACCGACTCTACAGCGATAAACCCGCTCCAATCGGGATTAAATTGGTAAATAACTGTGCGATCTACTTGCAAAAAATGTCGCACTTCTTCGACACTTTTGGTAAGAATTTCTGCTAAATTTAGAGAAGACCTAATGCGTTCCAGCATAGCTACTGCCAACTGTTCGCGCTTTAAATTTTGGCGCAAAATTACTTCAGATTCTTTGCGTTTTGTGATGTCGGTAATTACTGCAATTAAGCCGATGTAATTCCCATTAATATCTTGAATACTGTCCGCTCGCACCAGAGCAGTTACTGCTTCGCAGCTCTTAGTTTGCAGTGAAAGTTCGCCACACCAAGAGCGACCTTGGCGAAGGCTTTTATAGATTTGTTTGTAATTTTTAGGCCGGACATAAAGCGCGGCCTTATCGCCAAGATCATTGAGTTCTTCCACCGTGTAGCCGTAGCGCTGAATGAAGGCTTGATTGTGGTAAATAGACCGCCCATTCAAGTCGGCGATCGCGATGGCGTCGCTGGTACTTTCGACGGCTTGAGTGACCTGCCGTAAAGCTAATTCTGCTGCTTTGCGATCGCTGATATCCGTCATCGAACCCACCATCCGCATAGGGTTTCCGGCTTCGTCCCACACTGCTTGAGCGCGGGCGAGCACCCACTTATAGCTACCGTCTTTGCACTGCAAGCGGTATTCGGCGGCGTAATGGGGGGTTTGCCGATCGAGATAACCTTGGATCGCTGCTTGCACTCGTGAGCGATCGTCTGGATGGATGCGCTCGATCCATGCGGTGTTGCGGCTGTCGATTTCGCCGTCTGTGTAACCGATAATTTCTTGCCAGCGGGCCGATCGAAAAGCTTCATTTGTTTGAAGATTCAGATCCCAAATTCCGTCTTGATTGCCTTTGAGAACTAACTGCCAGCGTTCTTCACTTTTACGCAATTCTTCTTCGGCTTGTTTGCGCTGAATATGATCGCCCAACTGAGTCGCTACAGCCTTGACCAACTCTACTATACGCGGTTCCATAATCGAGCGATCGCGCTTGCAGAATACTAAAACTGCCAGCACCTTTGAACTAGCGTGAATTGGCACTCCGAAACAAGCTTTCAATCCGACTGATTTCGCCATTTGCGATCGGGCAAAAAGATGATTTTTGGCTAGAGAAATATCTTCAATCCATTCTACATTTCTGGTTGACCAAATCCGTCCAGGTACTGCCACTCCGGCGGCGAATCTAATTTTTTTACTTTGGCGGCCGAACCTATCTAAATCGCGATCGCTAGCGTACCAAGTTTCGCTGTGTTCCAAAAAAGTACCGTTAGCAGTCGGTATCCAAGCTTCCGCAAAATCCCAGCCGATCGCATTGCACAGCAACCGCAGAATCTCTGGGAGGGCGCTGTGAAAATCAGCCGACTGACTAATGGCTTGAGTTGCTGCCAGCAACAGCTTTATTTCATCTTCTGCTTGCTTGCTTTCTGTAATATCAGTTGCCGTGCCGAGAATTTGTTTTAACTTACCGTCTGCTGTTTTCGCAAATACAGTATCTCGGCTAACCATCCAGCGCCAAGAACCATCCTTGTGCCTAATTCTGTATTCAATTTCAAAGATATCCCCTTCGCTGCCTGTTTCGACTTGCTGTAAATAATCAGGCATTTTGATTGAATTTTCGGGGTGGATTAAAGTTGACATCATCCACGGCCCCATTGCCTGAATCTCCTCTACTGTATAGCCAAGAATGTGGTAGATAGAAGCATTTGCATAGATATTTTTTTTTTCAATTAAGTCACAAACATACAAAATATTAGGACTGGCCCCAGCAATTTGTTGAATGAATCGCTGGCTCTCTCGCAGTGCTGCTTGTGTTTTTTTTCTTTGGGAAATATCGCGAACAATGCAAATAATTTCTCCGTCGGGCAGCATTGTCAGCGAGACATCTATAGGGACTTCCGAGCGGTCGCGACGGCATCCTACTGCTTCGGTGCTGTAAGAACCTTTCTTCACTAAAGTCGGCAGGACTTCTTGCTCGAACCTTTGCAGTTCTGCACCTTGATAGAAGATTTTCCAACTTTTACCTAAGATTTCTTCGAGAGAGTCGTAACCGTAGATTTTTAGTCGTGCTGCGTTGCAATAAATCACCTCTTGGTCGGCACTGAATATGGCGATACCTTCGGAAGCTTGGGCCATTGCCGCTGCTTGCCTGTGGAGTTTTGACTCAAAACGTTTGCGATTGGTGATGTCGCGGACGATCGCGATAATTTCGTCCTCTGTGCAGAAGACAATTCTCGCTTCAAAATCGTACAGTTCACCCTTAACTGGCATTTGATATTCTACGACTTGAATCTCGCCAGTGTCGATCGCTTGTTGATGACCCGACAAGATTGTGTCAGCAAAAGCAGCCGGTAATATGTCTTGTGCTTTTTTGCCGATTAGTGATTTTTGTGGTAGGATATTCTCGAAATCTTTAGCCGGTTTGAAGTCTACAAAAGTGCCGTCTGCCCGACAGCGAAATATCATGTCTGGTATCGCATTTAAAAGAGCGCGGTTGGTGGCTGCGCTCTTACGCAATTCAGCTTCAGCTTGCTTGCTAAATGTAACGTCGCGAGCCACTGCATAAATCAAACCTTCTTCTGCAAACGGCGATGCTGTCCACGACAGCCATTTATAAGTACCATCTTGGCAAAGATAGCGGTTTTCTAAGCTAATAACGGGGTGGCTTTTTTTAAGTTTTTCTAATTCCGCTACAGTAATTTCTCGGTCTTGTGGATGGACGAATTCTATCAAAGGTTTGGCTAAGATTTCATCACTGCTATAACCCAATACATTTGACCAAGCGGGGTTTAAGCGTTTGAAATAGCCATCAAAACCTGCAATGCAAAGTAAATCCAGCGAGAGATTAAAAAATCGATCGCGGTCTTGCTGGGTTTGTTTCAATTCGGTAACATCCATCACCAAACCGTCCCAAACTATATCGCCGTTGGCTTGCTTTTCTGGCTTCGACGCGCCTTGCAGCCATTTCACTCGATCTCCCATAACTTGCCGCCACTGGTGTTGCCAAGCTTGCTGAGTCGCCGCTGAAGTTGCCATCGATAGCTGCAAGTCTGAGATGTCGTCTGGGTGAACTGTTGCAAAAGCCAAAGCGGCATTTTCTTCTATTTGTTCTGGCTTTAAATTGTATATCTGCCAACTGCCGGAAGAAACGTAAGTAAAAGATGTTTTACCATCTACATAAAGCCGATATTGATAGATCATTCCCGGCACGTTGTCGGTCATTATTTGAAATCGAGCTTCGCTTTCCTGCAACGCTATCTGCTGGCGTTTGTATTCGGTCACATCTCGCATTGTGCCGACCAACATTTGACGACCATCGGCGTTGTTAAAAACTGTTCTTTTTGTAGATATAATGCGTTCTTTGCCGCAGCCATCTGTAAAATTTTCTTCTGTTTCCTGAGAAAGACTTCTTTGCAATACTTCCTCGTCTTGTTGCCAAAAAAAAGCCGCTTGTGCTGGGGGCAAAAAATCGTATCCTGACTTGCCAATCAGTTCCGATCGCCTTTTTCCTATCAAATTGCAAAAAGCATCGTTTAATACGATCCATTTGTGCTGATCATCTTTGACAAAAATCGGGTCAGGAGTAGAATTAATCGTGTGATTTAAAAACTCTTCTGATGCTTTTAATTGAGCTTCGTAACGGTAGCGATCGCTCACATCCAAGACTACTTTAATCAGGTGGTCGATCGAGCCGTCCACGGCGCGAATACAGCGCAGGGAAACTCTAGTATAAACTGTTTTTCCGTCTTTTCGGCGCCACCTTTGGTCTAAAACATAGCCTTCGCTCTCCCCTGCAAAAATTTTTTTTAACTGCTCTAAACTCGCCTGCAAGTCTTCAGGAAAAACCCACCTCTGGCAATTCTCGTGCAAAAAATCTTGGCGCTCGTATCCCAGCAAATCACACAAAGCATCGTTTACTTCCAACCACTCGCATTTTTCGGGTGCTGAGGGGTAACTCCCAGGAGCAAGAATGGCAATTCCGACTAGAGAATTCTCGACTACCGAGCGATATTTTTCTTCGCTTTTTCGCAAAGCTTCTTGGTTGTGCTGTCGCTCGACTGCGTAGCGAAGCGATCTAATCAACACTTCGCTGTCAATTTTTCGCTTGACTAGATAATCTTGAGCTCCGGCTTGGATTGACTGCACGGCAAGTTCTTCATCGTTGCGGCCCGTCAGTACGACAATCGGAGTATTTAGGCTATATTCTTGTATTTTGACAATTGTATTTAAGTCTTGGCTGTCGGGCAGCGAAAGGTCTAGTAAAATCACATCAAAATGTTCGCAGACCAAAAGTTGTTGCGCTTTGCTGAGACGGTCTGTACAGCTTACTGAAAGCCTTTGAGGCTCGGCTCGGCTGATATTTGTTTCTAATAATAATTCTTCGATAAGATCGGCTTCGGCTTGATTGTCTTCGACGAGAAGAACTTTAAAGCCGTTTCGCTTTGCGCCTGGGCTCAAAACTGATATCATATACCTTGTTTTTTGTCATAAGGCAGTGTAGCAAACTATTATAGCATATAAATAATTGCCTCGCCCCAAATCCCGCCACTCCCAGTTAAAAACTCTGTGGTTCAACAATTACAATCCACTCTATGCGACTGTTTTTTTGCTCTAAGTAGATCCACGCAATCAGAGGCAAAAATTTTACGGTTTTTAGGCTCTCGGTTTCAGGAGGAAACTAAGCTGCTTGGTGTTGTGTTTTTTTGGGCTAGCGCCCCGGTCAGTCAATTTTAGATTTGAGATTTTAGATTTGAGATTTTAGATTGATTCCACAGATGAATCGGGAAGGTCGAACCTTAGTCTAAAATTTTTGCCGACTCACGACTCCTGTCGGAAAGTAAGTATCCGTTTTTGCGCGGGGTCAGCCGATCGCGCGATCGAACCCCACCCTTTGTTGCCCTTGGATTCCGCTACCAACACAATCCGAGCCATATCCCCACACCAATGAGCGCTCCACGCCCAAAAAGCGGTGGGAACTATCTTCGCTATCCATATTTTTACCACTTTTTTTATAATACCTTACATAAACTCATTACTGCGATTTGTTTACTTTTTGCAATCTAATAAAATATCTCCAGAGGCCTTGCTATTTAGCAAAAAAGTGATAATGTTGAAATAGAGGCAATCGAAAAATCGGTTGATACAGCCTAGAAAAAAAATTGAGAATTTTTGTAACCAAATTAAAATTCCCAATAAACTGTCTTTTGTTTACTGTACTTTGACCGAAACTTTGACCGAAATGAGCTGAAGTTGAGAGGAAAAAAGCAATGCTCGACAATTTAGCAATTGAACAAAAACCCGGTTTAATTCCCAAAGAAAAAGCCTTAGTATTGTTGTTTGATGAAGTCGGCATCGCCGACATCCCATTAGTAGGCGGTAAAAATGCTTCTTTGGGCGAAATGATTCAACAGTTAACCGCCCAAGGAGTCAGAGTTCCCAACGGATTTGCAACTACAGCACACGCTTACCGATACTTCATCCAGTCAGCGGGTTTAGAAGCTAAATTGCGCGAAATTTTTGCCGATTTAGACGTAGAAGATCTGCAGAACCTGCGACAAAAAGGCAAGCAAGCGCGGGCACTGATTCTCGACACACCCTTTCCGCGAGAACTCCAAGCGGCGATCGCGGATGCTTACGAAAAATTGTGCGATCGCTATGGCGACAGTACAGACGTAGCAGTGCGTTCCTCCGCCACCGCCGAAGACTTACCAGACGCCAGTTTCGCCGGACAGCAAGAAACCTACCTCAACGTCCAAGCTTGCGCTGGTGTCCTCGAATGCTGTCACAAATGCTTTGCTTCCATATTCACAGATCGCGCGATTTCCTACCGCCAACAGCGGGGTTTCGACCACTTTGAAGTCGCCCTATCAGTCGGCGTCCAAAAAATGGTGCGATCGGACTTAGCATCCTCCGGCGTCATGTTCAGCATCGACACCGAAACCGGATTCAAAAACGCCGTATTAGTCACAGCCGCCTACGGATTAGGCGAAAACGTCGTCCAAGGAACCGTCAACCCCGACGAATACTTCGTCTTTAAACCAACCTTAAAACAAGGTTTTCGCCCAATTTTAGAGAAACGACTCGGCAGCAAAACACTCAAAATGGTGTACGATATCGGCGGTTCTAAATACACCAAAAACGTCTCCGTGATCGCCGCCGAAAAAAATAAATTTGCCATCCAAGATGATGAAATTCTGCAACTAGCAAAATGGGCCGTAGTCATCGAAGAACACTACTCTAAAGTGCGCGGGACTTATACCCCGATGGACATTGAGTGGGCAAAAGACGGCAATACGGGCGAATTGTTTATTGTCCAAGCGCGACCCGAAACAGTACAATCTCAAAAGTCTGCTAAAGTTTTGCGAAACTACAAATTGCAAGGCAGCAGTGCAGTTTTAGCAAAAGGACGCGCCGTTGGCGAATCAATCGGACAAGGCAAAGCCCGCGTGATTTTAGACGTTCACAGAATTGCTGAATTTCAATCAGGAGAAGTTTTAGTTACGAACAAAACCGACCCGGATTGGGAACCGATTATGAAAAAAGCAAGTGCGATCGTCACCAATTCCGGCGGCCGCACTTGTCACGCCGCCATCATCGCCAGAGAAATGGGAATTCCCGCCATTGTCGGCACCGGCGATGCCACCCAACTCTTGAAAAACGGGCAAGAAATCACTGTTTCTTGTTCGGAAGGAGATGAAGGCAAAGTTTATTCCGGTTTGCTTCCTTTTGAAATTCAAGAAACTGCGATCGAGAATTTACCCCGCACCCGCACTCAAATTTTAATGAATGTCGGGAACCCAGAAGAAGCCTTTGGTTTATCAGCCATTCCTTGCGACGGCGTAGGCTTAGCGCGGTTGGAATTCATCATTGCCAATCACATTAAAGCACACCCCCTGGCACTGATTCACTTTGACGAATTGGTAGATGAATCAGTCAAAGAAGAAATTGCCAACCTGACAGCACTTTACCAACACAAACCCGATTTCTTCACCGACAAACTAGCCCACGGAATTGCCACAATTGCCGCCGCATTTTATCCAAATCCAGTTATCGTGCGGATGAGCGATTTCAAGAGCAACGAATATGCTAATCTTTTGGGAGGGCGGCAGTTTGAACCCAAGGAAGAAAACCCGATGATCGGGTGGCGCGGCGCCTCTCGGTATTACGACCCAAATTACCGCGAAGCTTACGCTTTGGAATGCAAAGCATTGAAGCGAGTTCGCGACGAAATGGGCTTGACAAATGTGATTCCGATGATTCCATTTTGCCGCACCCCAGAGGAAGGCCGAAAAGTGTTAGCCGAGATGGCAAAACACGGTTTAGTTAAGGGCGAGAACGGCTTGCAAGTGTATGTGATGTGCGAATTGCCGAGCAATGTCATATTTGCTGACGAATTTGCCCAAGTTTTTGACGGATTCTCGATCGGCTCTAACGATTTAACTCAGCTAACATTAGGATTAGACCGGGATTCTGCTTTAGTCGCACACATTTTTGACGAACGGAATGAAGCTGTCAAGCGAATGGTAGCAATTGCCATTAAAGCCGCCAAGAAGTACGATCGCAAGATTGGGATTTGCGGCCAAGCGCCCAGCGATTATCCTGAGTTTGCTCGTTTCTTGGTTGAGTTGGGAATTGATTCGATTAGTTTGAATCCCGATTCGGTTTTGAAGACTTTGTTAGATGTTGCTAAGGTGGAGGGTGCGGGTTCGTTGATGGATTTAGCGGGGGATGTTGCTAAGGTTTAACCGTTTTGGTTTTTGAAAGCAACCGGGTTTCTCCAACAATAGCTGCCCCATGTTCTGACTTGGTTGTTTTTGAACTCTACGCGGTTTCTCATATCTAGTCCTGTAAAATAACCGCTCTTGCGTTTGTAGTGATGAATCCAAGTCCTCTGCTTTTTATCAGGACTTGCATTCGTCACTACAAACCTATTTGATTGCTGGTAATTGACCTGACATAATATCACATCATATCTGCGTTTCTGGCTTTGTTTAACCCTGGCGCGGCGCGCGATCATCGCCCTCCTCACCCGCCAGCTAACGCTTAACACAGGGGCGGCCTAGTTTGAGACTCGATCGGGAACTTTTCTTATTTAAAACCGTCTTCTTGGGGAGGATTTTTTGTTGCCGATGGCCTAAATCAAAAAACATATTCTCCACATAATCTCTGAAAATGTGCTAACTGCTCTCCTGATTATTTTCATAGGTTTAGCTCCCTCGCTGCTGTCTTTGTGGGTGATGCGCTCTGCCCAGAGCCAAGCCCGCGACAGAATTGCAGCGGCCAGACTTGCGGTAGCCAATAGATCCCTGCGAACTCAACTAGCAACTGCCGATCGCACTTACATACAAAGCCTCGGTTATTCGATCGGCGATATCACTTGCGAGTATAATGCCCGCTCTAATTACATTCGCTGCGCTGTCAATCCTTCTGGGCCCTGTCAAGGTTGTCGGTACTACCAAGCCAGAACTCTTGACGCTCGTGGTGAAAGGATATAGCTTATATTGGTGCTTGTATCTACGTCTATTTGCGGATGTAGTAATCAATGAGTTAGTATGTACTTACGTGTAATGATTATTGGTGAAGCTTGTTTGGGACGATCCACGCCCAAACTCAGCAATTAAAACCTAATCGAGCATTATTGCTTGGTTACAGTTGCCATAACAGGGGAATTGCGTTCGGTGTTTTTCTAGTTGAGGACTTACGATCATAAACGAAGTTTAGATGATGAATTTTGGTTGGATGGCGAGAAATCTAGGCATAAATTGGGTTTCTAGTCTCCTGGGCGTAACTCCTGCAGTTAAGAAAATTAGCCAACAAAAATCGTAAGTAGCACAGGAGCAAATCTCCAAATCCGTTTCTCCAAAACATCATGAAAAATTCTGCACGAAACATTGTCCCGAGCATTTATCTTAAACAGAAACCAGCTCGAAGACTCGCTCGTTGACAGTTTGGGAAGTTGCTTGTGGGAGGCACTAATCTGTTTTTGCGATCGTAGCGAAACAGTCTCAAACCTAGATTGCTATCTCCCGACTCCAAGTCAGGAATTTTTAAGACGCTTCGTCGATACAGGGTATGCCGATTTCAATTGAATCTCATATGTTGCACCATTTTCAAGAATAGGCTTTCTGCCCTGTTCCACAACAAGTGCATTTTCTTATGGGCTGGGCAGGAGAGTCCGCCCATAGAAGGATTATTGAGAATGGTAAAAGATATCAGTTGAATGACACTTCGGGCACGGCCGACATAATTATGTGACGGCTATCACTCCCTAATTAATGTCTAGTTGCTATTGTGAATAGGGCTTGCACACCCAAACCAAAGAAACCGAGTTTTTTACCGGGAGCGAAGGCTGCAACCAAGTCTTTTGGTTCATCAAACCCGGTTTATGCGTCCAGAGATAGTGAATTTTATCGGGAAATTAAAGTGCATTAGACGATCTACAGAAAACCTCATCAAGTAAATTTTTGAGAACTCGTGTTATTATCTACTGCGCGATGTAAGAGACAGGCGTGTAACAGATACACTCGCTAACAGAAAAGAAAAAAGCCGAAGGCAAAATATCACCCGATAGACAGGTTCTTGGGATTTAAACCCCCAATTATCAGCGCTTCTGCCGGCGATTTTGCAATGCTATCAAATATCAATATAGCACTGCTTTGTGCTGAGTAAAATTCGCTTTTTGCTCTTGATCCAAGTCAAGCTGCAGAGCCTCTTACTCTGCAATTAAACATTCTCAATAGGTGATAATTATCATCTTGAAGTGGGTACATCATCTACAATCCGTGAGCCAATTTGACCATGCAAAGCATCTGCAACAAACCAATTTTTATCACTCCAAAAATATGTGACTCCACCGCAAGGATTGCGGGCGAAAACTCCCGAACAACAGCAACTTATCATCAGAAAAAACCCATAAAACAAGTCAAAACAAAGGAGTGTTTCCTGTCCCCGAAACTCCGTGGCGGCACGAGAATTGGGCATCCCCACAGAGAATTTTTGCGATCGACTGTAGGGGCAAACCCCCCGTGGTTGCCTTCTCGGACTATAAAAAATGTGCTTTTCCTCGATGCCAGAGTAGAGAACTGGGACAGCTTGGCAAGAGGAGCAACAGCCGATACAGAGGTATTTGTACTGGACTCGACACGGGATGGAGTCGAGCAAATTACTAGAATTCTGGCGGTTTGCAGCGATTTAGATAGCCTTCAGATAGTTTCTCACGGTCGAGAAGGGGGCGTGCAGCTAGGATCGATCGAACTCTGCAACGACAACTTAGAAACCTACAGCCATTTGTTACAGCAGTGGGGAAAAGCCCTCAGCGAGAGAGGAGATATCTTGTTATTCGGGTGCAGCGTCTCCGCGGGGGAAAGCGGCGAGGCCTTCGTGCGGCGGCTGAGCTTGATCGTCGGTGCAGATATTGCAGCTTCCGACAACTTGACGGGGAGTGCGGCACTCGGCGGCGACTGGGAATTAAAATTTGCGACTGGGGAAATAAAGGCGAGAATCGCCATTGAAAAAGAAGTGCTCGAAGCCTACCCTTACGCCCTCGGCATATTAGTTAACGAAACTTTCAAAAACTCCACAGTTAGGGGGCCGTGGATTTACGGGGGAAACGACGGGGCACTGTTCAATCCGAGCAGCGGGACTCCAGCAGCCAATCAACTTATCCCCGGCATTACGGGAGGCACAGTATCCGGCGTACTTCCGGGTTTGGGCGGTTCGAGTCCCGGCGATGGTGCTCTGCGATTAACTCCTGCAGTAAACCTTCGGGAAGCCTTTGTCATCTACAACAACCCTATTCCTTCCACGGACGGTCTCAGAGTTCAGTTTGATTTTTATTCTTACGGTTCAAGCGGGCAATTTGAGGCTCCGCAACCCAATATTGGCCCTCAGCCAGGGGACGGGCTGGGTTTCTTCTTGATTGACGGCACTGTTAGCCCAACAAGGACTGGGGGTTATGGCGGTTCTGTGGCTTACGCTCCACGAACGGGTATACCCGGTATTCAGGGAGGTTATTTAGGCATTGGGTTTGATGAGTTTGGCAATTTTTCAACGTCTACAGAAGGGCGCTCTGGCCCTGAGCCGCCTGCGATTCCGGGTTCTTCTATTGGTTCTTTCAGGCCAGATTCAGTAACTGTTAGAGGAAATCAAGCAAACGGTTATCAGTTTTTAACAAATGCGATCGTTCCTTTCGGCATCGATAACATTCCTACGAGCATTGACTTTAGTGGGCCTGTTGCCGGCCGGAGTTTTAATTTCAGCAATACGTTCACGAGCGATCGCAATTTAGCCAAAAGATCCGTTCAAATTACGCTCAATCCATCTAACGATCCGGTGAATCCCTCTCGCCTCACGGTTGCCTTCGATGAAAATTTCGATGACATCTACGAAACTATATTGATCGACATCCCCAACTTGGCAACCGAAAACGGTCGGGTACCGCCAATTTTCAAATTTGGTTTTGGCAGTTCCACAGGAGCCGCCAACAACATTCACGAACTTCAAAACCTGGTAGTTGAAACTATCAATCCTCCCAGTATCACCGCTGAGGTTGCCACTATCAAGACTGGCCCGCAGTTCGTCAAGCCCGGAAGCAGCATTACCTACACGATTACTACTGTAAACAGGGGGCCAGCGCCTGCTACAAATGTCCTGATTCAAGACGAAATACCTTTTGAACTGCTGGGTCCGGGGGGATTGGCGCCGGTTCTCACTGCCTCCAACAACGGCACTTACGTGAACCAAACGAAGGCAGTCACCTGGCCGTTAATTCCGGTTCTCAATGCGGGTGAGACTCTGACTTACACCCTGACAATTAATCTGCCGTCAGGTTTAACCAGCGGTAGCAGTTTTGCGAACGTTGCATTCAGCACTAGCTCGACTTTCGACCCCGACCTCAGCAACAACAGCGGTATACTCGCGCCCGGTCAAATCGAGGGGCCGGGTGTAGTCTATACCACAGTTGTCGGTACAGTGGCGGATTTAGTTACTACCAAAAGTGGCCCTGTGACTACTTCGGCCGGGTCAAGCGTCGCCTACACATTGACTACGACTAACATGGGGCCAGACCCCGCTGCCGATGTGACTATCACCGACAGCATTATTCCGGGTTTAACAGGAGTCAGCCTATCGGATGGGGGGAGTTACGACTCTGTTTCGGGCATTGTCACCTTCCCAGCACTGACGGTGCTGGCCAATGCGGCTACTGCGACCCACACCGTCAGTTTCATCGCCCCAGCCACCCGTACCGACATCAGCAACACGGCCCGGAGCAGCTCGGCGACTTTCGATCCGATCGCCACTAACAACAACGGCTCGACAACCAACAAAGAGGGCACTCCCACTAACTCTACGGTTACGACAAGTATTGCGCCCAACGCGGATCTGGCAACGACTAAAACCGGATCTACGAGTGCTACGGCGGGTAGTTCGGTCAGCTATACGATCGCTACAGTCAATTTAGGGCCGAGTCCTGCAGAAGCTGTAACCATCACTGACAGCATAGTTCCGGGGTTAACGGGAGTCACGGCATCTAACGGTGGCGTTTACGATCCACGCTCCGGCATTGTCACCTTCGCGCCCGTGGCAATAGCCAACGCGGAGACAGTCACGCGGACGATCGGCTTCACAGTACCGCCCACCCTAACTTCCATCAGCAACACGGCAAGAAGTACCTCCATCACTCCCGACTCCACTCCGGCCAACAACAACGGTACAAACCCCAACGCCACCGTCACTACCTCGATCGATGGTGTGGCCGATGTTGTCACGCAAAAAACGGCTCCGGCCACCATCAAGGTGGGTGACACGCTACTTTATACAATCACTACTACCAACAACGGGCCGAGTCCCGCGACCAACGTAGTCATCACCGACAGCCTGATTCCCGGCTTAACTAATGTCAGCGTGTCCGATGGCGGAACCTACAATGCTGCCACAGGGGCGATCGAGTTCCCAGCGATCGAGAGTTTAGCCAGCGGCAGCAGCGTCACCCGCACCCTGATTTTTGTACCGCCGCCGACTCTGACGAGTATCACGAATATTGTGTTGAGTCGATCGGACACTTTTGACCCGGACTTGACGAATAACGACGGCTCGACAGTGGCAGTGCCTGGTGAGGCGGGGGGGCGAGTCGTTACTTCGATCGATGGTGTGGCCGATGTTGTCACGCAAAAAACGGCTCCGGCCACCATCAAGGTGGGTGACACGCTACTTTA
>NZ_JAUBTK010000071.1:0-1215 GCF_036702455.1 Microcoleus sp. D2_18a_D3 | reverse complement strand
CCGACTCTGACGAGTATCACGAATATTGTGTTGAGTCGATCGGACACTTTTGACCCGGACTTGACGAATAACGACGGTTCGACAGTCGCAGTGCCTGGTGAGGCGGGGGGGCGAGTTGTTACCTCGATCGATGCAGCCCGCGCCGACCTGGTTACGTCCAAGAGCGGTCTCACATCTGCTCCTGCTGGTAGTTCCGTCACTTATACTATAACTACCGCCAACAATGGGCCGAATGCTGCTGAAAACGTAGTGATTACAGACAGCATCATTCCCGGTTTAACGGGAGTCAGCGCATCGGACGGCGGCACTTACGACCCCCTGACAGGGGTTGTCACCTTCCCAACAATTCGCAGTTTGACTAGGGGGAGCAAAGTCAACCGCGAGGTGACAGTAGTCGTTCCAGCGACGGACACGATTAGTAATACTTCCCAAAGTCGATCGACTACTTTTGACCCCGACCCCAGCAATAACAACGGTTCCGAGTCCAGAGCCACTGTCACCACGGCCATTTTACTCGCTCCGCCTTCACCCAACAAGCTTCCCTCAGCCGACAGCAGCAATGTGGCGCTCGCGCCCAACAGCGTTGTCCGACTCGGCGGGCTCGGAGGCAGAGACTCAGACGGCACGGTGGTTGCATTCACTATCAGCACCCTGCCGTCGGCAAATCAAGGCATCCTGTTCTTGGGCGACCCCGCAACCGGGGGAGTCGCCGTCACGGCAGGTCAAACCCTGACAGCCGAGCAAATTACCCAGTTGTTCTTCCAGGCGTCCGGCAATTTCATAGGGGGCAACTTCACCTACAGCGCTACAGATAACTTCGGCGCCACCAGTGCGGCAGTCGCCACTGTGTCTCTCATTCCCCTTAATGAACCGATACCGACGCCGACACCCGCGCCCATACCAACACCAACACCACCAACACCGGCACCAACTCCAACACCCGCGCCGGAACCAACACCAACACCAACACCAACTCCAACACCCGCGCCGGAACCAACACCAACACCAACACCAACTCCAACACCCGCGCCGGAACCAACACCAACACCAACACCGGCACCAACTCCAACATCCGCGCCGGAACCAACACCAACACCGGCACCAACTCCAACACTCGCACCGGAACCAACACCAACTCCAACACTCGCACCGGCACCAACTCCAACACTCGCACCGGCACCAACTCCAACACTCGCACCGGCACCAACTCCAACA
>NZ_JAUBTK010000070.1:0-41617 GCF_036702455.1 Microcoleus sp. D2_18a_D3 | reverse complement strand
GTGCTTGTGTAGTCATGGATAATTGTCCCATTCACTTGGGAGAAGAAGTGAAAAAAGCGATCGAAAAAAAAGGGGCAAAATTAATATACTTATCTCCTTATTCACCAGATTTTTCACCAATTGAGAATCTCTGGTCAAAGCTTAAAATTATTCTCCGTTCTATCAAGACTACTAATTATCAAGAATTAGCCAAAGCCATAGAGTGGGCGTTCAGTCAAGTTACATCATCAAATATTTTTAACTGGTTTACACACTGCTGTTATTGTACCTCATCTTTCTGAGAAAGGCTATACTTGTTAGAGAGGTATATTGTTTGAAAATTAGAATTAAAGAATAATCTCTCACCATGAGTGGCGATCGCAGTAGCGCATTTCAGTAAGCCAAAGCTATTCTACTAAAAGGGTCGTCACCCTTTTAGTAGAGTAGCAGACAAAAAGGTCATCAAGAAGCTGGCATCAATTTATTTGTTTGTGACCCCATCTTCCAAAGACTTATACTTCGAGCCATCAGGCATAACAGCACCTGTGAGCAAAGCACCACTCAGGTCAGAAATGCTAACTTTAGCACCTTTTAGATTTGCACCACTTAGGTAGGCCCTCTTCAGATTAGCACCACTCAAACTAGCATTCGTCAAATTGACACCGCTCATATTTGCGTTACTCAAATCCGCACAAATTAAATTAGCGCCGCTGAGGTTAGCACTACTGAGATTAACCTGACTCAAGCGAGCAAAACTCAGGTTAGCACTACTGAGATTAGCACCACTCAATTTAGCCTGACTGAGGTTAGCATTATTGAGGTTAGCGTGGCTCAGATTGGCATTACTGAGGTCGGCTTCACTCAATTTGGTTTCACTTAGATTTGCCCGATAGAGATTAATAGCTACTAAGTCTGCACCAATAGCATCTACACCTCTAAGAGAAACACCATCTTCATTCAAATCTTGGAGTGCCAGAATTCTTGCATAGCTAACTTTTACGCCGTGTGCTGCATCAACTATACTCCAAGCTTGGTAATGAAATTGCTTCCGGCGATCGGGAGCTTCCTTAATGAATAAAATTAAAGCAACGACCATACTAAGAGCATCAACACTCTGCAAAATCTCTCCAATCAAAGAATTGTCGTCTGCCGCCACATAAATTATGATGAACAGAACTGCTGAAACACTAGCCACTAACCACGCGGGTTGTGTCCAAAAATTATCAATGAATTTTCCTAAAATTCCTTTAAGAACTTCACCCAAGCGCTGAATGAGTGATTTACCCTGAAATTGCTGATAACTATCAGTTATTTTCGAGAGCATTTTTTGGATAACTTCACCATCCAACTGAATAGATACTAAAGGCTTTTTCTCTTCCTCGGTTGGTGGCGCGATCGGCTTAGATTCGTTCAGTAATTGTGTCTGTGATTCTTGTGGCTGATGGTGGATGACATCTTTTTGATCTGGGACAACATTTGGTGAAGAATCTGCACCTGCGCCTTTTAACATCAAACCTGTAATTGTTCTGTAGGCATCTGTCCAGGCCAGCTTTACTTCGGGAGTCCAATCTTCTTGGAGATACTGCTCAAAAGCCATCAGCAGTGCGTCTCCAACTGGCCCATAATATTTGGGAATTACCCCATAGCCGATATGTCTGCCTCCCAAGGCATTGAGAACAGGCCCTAAAGCTTCTGGAGAGCGGAGATTTTCTACTACTAATACCAAAGCATTTATGAGCTTTTTCTGTTGCTTTTCTATCTCAATATTGGCAAACAGTGGTTTAAATTCAGGGTGAGCGAGGAAGAGGTTTTCGTAGAAGCTAGCGGCAAATTCATCAGCACGAGGTTTGATTTTATCGAAACTGCTTTCCAGTACATCAACGGCTAATTTGGGCGGTTTTTCGGGAACTGGTTCGAGTTGGTGATTATCTGCTATAATGACTTTTTTATGGGGAATTATCTTGGTTTCTAATTGAACTTCTTCAGGTGTAGAAACTACACCTGCGCCTTTTAACATCAAACCTGTAATTGCTCTGTAGGCATCTGTCCACGCCAGCTTTACTTCGGGAGTCCAATCTTCTTGGAGATAGTGCTCAAAAGCCATCAGCAGTGCGTCTCCAACTGGACCGTAATATTTGGGAATTACTCCATAACCGATGTGTCTGCCTCCCAGTGCGTTGAGAACTGGCCCTAAAGCCTCTGGAGAACGGAGATTTTCTACTACTAAAACCAGAGCACTTATGAGCTTTTTCTGTTGCTTTGCCATATCAGTTTTGGCAAACAGGGGTTTCAACTCTGGGTGAGTTGTAAACAATTTTTCGTAGAAGCTGGCGGCAAATTCATCAGCACGAGGTTTGATTTTCTCGAAACTTTGCTCTAAAAGTTCAACATTTAAAGACATATTTTTGTTTTTCTCTTGAAAGTTGACGCTCCCTTGTCTTTAGACAAGGTTTTTAAACTATCCGGCTCTGATGAATGCTTTTGATAGAGTGTTTGGAACCGGAGAGTTTCTTTGCTGACGCCAGGGCCAGATATTACAAAGTCAATTTTTCCAACTCTTCCTCCAGGGTAGCCATAAACTCCTCTGCATCCTTGATGCCCATTTCTCCTAAAGCTTTCCACTCTTCACTGCTGTAATCTAAATCGAGTCCCATCACGTCTTGAGTCCAATAAGGCAAATTAGATGGGTTTTCCATTAGCTCACAGGTTATTTTTAAGATGTCTGTTCCGGTAGTCTTTGGTCTAGCCTTTGTCGCTAAGCAAAAGGAGAGCAATTTCGCTAAATTACTTTCTGGTGGAATGGCTATTAGAAAAGCCATATTTTGTGCTAGTACAAACTTGTCTAACTTCATTGGATATTTTCCTCTTCCTAGTTTTAAGGTACTCAGCTAAGTATTTTTTTTCAAGCAAGGAAACCAACATGGCTTACCCTGCATTCCTCCTATTATTACACTATCTATAGTAGTAAGGTACTTCAGGCGCACACTACCACTATAGTTTGTGCGTAAGTGCTAACAATTTATCTTACCTCAAAATTCAATTTTTTTATTTGAGGTCTCCAATTGTTACAGTTGTTTATCATCCCCATCTTATTGGTAAATTTTTCTCCGACTTAGAGTTGAGGTGGGGATTACAAGTGAGAAACTCTTCAATGTCGTATTTGATTGTGTTGCAAATAGCATCAAGAGGCAAGTCGTTGGTATCGTAGCCAAACGGGTTTTCTATTTCCAGACCAATTTCTTCTATGCCAAGTAACGTAAAACTAATCAAACTAACAAATAGGCCTGTCCCCCATCCCAAATCTTTAACTAGCTGAAAAGGTAATAACAGGCAGTAAATTAATAACAGTTGCTTGAGATGAATGGAATAAGCTAGGGGGAGCGGCGTTCTTAAAATGCGTTCGCAGTGTCCTACAGACTCCATCATACTCTTCACAGTAGTTTGCAGAAAAACTACATGACTGTAATGTAAGACAGCATTACCACGTTGATACTGCTGTTGTAGATAATCTGCTATCCAAAAGACTATCTGTAGCGGTGGATTGTGGATTGTCTTTAGCTGCAAATACTGAGAGGGAGACATCAATTCTTCTAATTCGCTATTTACAGCTTCTGACCTAAGATACAATTTACACGCTACGGGGAAAGCAGCTACGAGGCGAATGAGTGCAATTCTTTTGGCTCGATCTTCTGGTTCAACGTCGTTCATCATTGCCCCAATTTGCCAAACCATGTTACGGGCGTCATTGGCTAAATTTCCCCATAACCTACGACCTTCCCAAAACCGTTCGTAAGCGGTATTAGTTCGGAAGACCAGTAATAAGCCTAAGACGATGCTGGGAATAATACTTCCCAAAATAGGTTGGGATACAGGGAGTTTGAAATAGTAAAGTACAGAAATAATAAAACTAAACAGACCAAACCCAATAACTCGTTGATAAATGGCTAAAATAACTGAGCCTCTGAACTGGAAAGCAAGTTTAAACCAGTTTTTAGTTTTTTTTTTCATTCTTATTTCAATAGCTGAAAAGTGGTTACACAGGTATTTTAGGCTCATCGTCATTCAATAGCCCCTCACGCAGTTGATGGTACGACTGCTCTAGAGATGACAAATCAATATCCGCACTAGATGTTCCGTTGTACTCAAAAGGATTTTCAAGATCGTATATCAGCAACAACAAATACATGAATGCCGTAAATAGAAAACCTGAAACAATCAAATTGGTATAAAACTCGTCGGTATGCGTTATTAACAAAGCAATGCTTGAGGCAATTATCAGAAGATGCAACAATCCATAGGCGGATGCCAGAAAGTCGGTATCGCGAATCCTTTGAATTCGGGCAATCAGAAGACGAATTTTTGCCTGTTCACCTTGAAGGCGAGCCATCAAAGGAGCTTCGCAAAATTTTGATAATGGAACCAGTGATTGATTGAGGCTTGTAACGGCATTATCAACTCTGATGAATGGCTTATTCTGTTTCAAACAGAGTAGGACTGATTTGAGTATCTCAACTAACCCTTCTGTAAGTAGGGTTGGATTATAGTCGGGCTGACGGGCTGCAATGAACCAATTCGTATCTTGAATCGTTTCAACCGCATTCGCAATCTGCGCGGGCATATCTTCACTGGTACGGTAATCAGTCAGCGTTCCGTTCAGCATAAACGCCAAGATGAACGTTACCGCCGCCAACAGAGAACCTATCTGACTATCGAACTTACCAATTTCCCACTGCATCTGATGAGCAATCCATTTTGCCAAGCAAAATAGCGCTGTTAGGGGAATAACTTTGAGTAAGATTCCCCACTTTGACATATCGGTAAAAGTTCTGAGATTCATTGCGTTTATCCTTGATTAAAGATGTGTTTTTGGTGAGTAACGAGTGCGATAGCGCTCCATTATCTCTGGGAAACTGCAACGTCAATTTAGCGCTTTACCAGTTTTTTCTAAAGTCGGCTTATAGCTTTCGAGGTATGTTCTAAATTCCAGATGCAGGGTATCTATACCCTCTTTTTCCAGTAGCGCTAGGATAGCTAAATTCAATTCTTGACAGGCGTCAAAGTATAAATCCCGATTGTTATTAAAGGCTCGAATATTTATGACGCGAGCATTCTGTTCAAGTCTGTCTAGCCAAACAAAACATTTGTCATGTAAGGAGTTAATAGAGCTAGGTTCTTTCTGAATTGCCTCGCAAATTAGGGCAGTTTTTGCCGCCGAAATACTGTCAATTTTTAGAGTTAAATTAATCCCAAATGATTCTTCCGAGGCTGGATTTTGCGACCAATTTTCGACAATTCCAGTAATCATTTTGGAATTGGGTATTTTTTTAATAGAATCCCATTTTGCTAGACGAAGCTTTGTAGTTCTGATGCCAATCTCTAAAACTTGAACGCTACCATCTATTCCCTGCACAATCACCCAGTCACCAGGTCGATATAGATTATCCGTGTAAATAATGATGGTACACAACCAGTCATAGATAATGTCCTTAAGCAATAAACCGAACGTGATTCCCGCTCCACCTAATAAACCAATGAGCGCACTTGCAGATGCTCCTAACAACAACTCACTCGCCTTTAACACTACAACAGCGAGTGCCACCGTCTGAAACAGACGAGGCACGTAGGGTACGAGCAAGTCGTCTAGTTCGGTTTTGGTGTTCAGCGTCAGTTTTCTCAGTATCTCTCCTAACAGTGGAGAGGCGCGGTAAACAATATATGCAACGGCAACAATAGCACTCAGACTGAGAATTTTAGCTAGCATCTCGCTCACTTGAGGCTTTATATGCTCTGCCAAAATCACCTGTACTATCCAAACTCCACCGATGAAAATTAGCCACCCTAATGGTTGCTCCAGAATCTCGACTAACTCATCGTCCAGTGTGGTCTCCGTTCCGCTAGTAAGAAGCTTGATTCTCTTGATGGCAATCGAAAAGAACAATCCTCTCAACAGTTGTGTGAGGGTGATGATAGTGACGACGAGAACTATTTTAGTCAGCGGTATGTGTGCAACAGTTATGTGTGAATCAAGTAGGGTTTCCTTGATTTGTTTCCAAATGATTTCCATCTAACTAAAAACCTCCATTACTTAAACAAATAAGAAATATTTTTTGACTTTTAACTTCCCACAGGCGTAAATTAGTCGCCTCCTTGGCTAGACTTTGCCAGGTATATACCTGCCAAAACTAAAGAAAACGCCAACCAGTTCAGAGGAGTTAACCTTTCAGCAAAGATTATCCAAGCAAGTATGGCAGTAATCACTGGATCTAGCAACAAGAACACGGCAACAAAGCCAGAAGAAAATCCTTTGAGGTTATAAGCCTGAAGGCTTTGACCCAAAACTTGGCAGATTAACGCTTGGGCAATTATTGCCAACCACCCAGCCCAAGAAGAGGGAAAAAGTACATCTTCCGTTACCAGAACGATGGGGAAAGTTAACACGGTGCCGAAAAAGGAACACCACAAAAGTATCGTTGTCGCTGAAAACTTGGCTCGAAGTTTTTCTACAGTCAGCAGATTGGCAGCAGAAAAGACGGCAGATAGCATGGCAAGTGAGTCACCTGTAAAGTTATCACTCCCTATATGCAAATCACCTAGTCCAATTAAGATCGATCCGCTGATGGCGACTACCATGCCAATGAGGAATCTGCCATCAAAAGATTGACTGAGAAACAGCCATCCTATCACCGTGGTGAAAAGCGGGGTTAGGTTATGTAGTAGATTAGAGTTTGCCACACTGGTCTGAGTTAGAGACCAAGCCCAAGTGATTAAGGTGCTTGAGAAAAAAACACTCATTGCCAGCAACAAGACTAGATCGCTGCTGGTGTAATGTTGCTTTTGGAGGAAGGATTCGTGGGAGTGTCTTTCGCTCAAGGTGTTGAACAGATTTCCTAATCCTAAGATCGCAGTAGCTACCCAGAAGCGATTGAATATTGTCGCAACTGGACCGAGTTCCCGTTCGCTCAATCTGATGAAGATGGCGGCAAAGGATAAGGCAAGGATTGCGAGAAATAAGGAAATTAGTCCAATACTCCCTTGGAGTCGCTGCGCGATCGCACCTGCTGTCTGCTCTATCTGTGGCTGTGATGGTTTCAGTTCAATTGTCATCTTCACCCCTCAAAGTAGTAATTGCGCCACGCAAAAGGTGGCGCAAGCTAATGGCATTACTCTTGCATTCCCGCATACAGCAGTCGGACAAATAAGCGGACACCATCATCATTTTTTAAAGTTGAATAGTAGGGAGCTTCACTGTTACCGATCGCACGCAAATCCGAGAGCAGTTCGGGATGGAACTGGCAAGTAAAGGAGCGTCTAATTTTCTTAGTTTCAAAGTCTTTGTAGTTAATGCAGGTTGCCGAACATTCGGTAACTATTTCACCATCTTCCTCTGCTGTTGAACAAAGAATTTCAATGGCGTCTGGCAGTTGTATTAGCCAACTCAGAGAACTACCAGCGATGATGTGCCGATAAGGAACAATAGCGTCATGAATACTGCGGTAAGCCCAGTTTGCAAACAATATTGCTTCTTCGTTGACTTCATCCGAATGAAACATCGAAATTGATACTCTGGCCTCATATTGAATTGTTGTGTCAATCACGCCTTCATGGCTGTCGGCTGTGACATCATGAGCATGAATAATTTCCCAAGGAATACCTAAAGCATCGCCGTCTGGAGACTGATAAGGCAACAACACACGATCGCCAACTTCTTTTAATTCATTGCGCGTCACGGCAAAATGCTCGTCATTCCAGCCAGTAGCAACCACTCGTCCATCACGCTTTTTGACTTGGAGTGTCTTGCCCCTTGCTTCGATGCGCTGGCAGACTTCTTGCAACGATCGGAGTGCTTTACTCTCCTTATCGCGTTCTAAAGATGTCATATCGAGGACTTGTTTGACTGCACGCCGGATGAGTCGGATGTGACATTCAGCAGCTAGTTGGTGTCCTACACAGATAAAGATGGCGGGGGCGCTGGTGGGCGATCGCGAGATCAATAGTTTTTCCACTAATGCAAACATATCCTCTCGCGGACACGCCGGACTTGTCCAGGTGGAGGCATCATAGGTTGATGGATCGCCACCTTCGACGACTACGGCATAACCAGAGTTAATTGCGGGAACAACTATTTCTGGATCGAGGACTCCGGTTGACCAAACAGGTAGTAATACTGAGTCCATATCGGCGACTTTCTGAGCAATGTAGGCGACATTTTTGGAAGCCCGAACATCTTCGCCAAGAGCGTTAACGCCTACGTGTTCCCAAGGTTCGATGATAGTTATACAGTTGCGTAACAAATTGGGATGCAACAGTAGAAACTCCAAGTCTGACTGTGAATTAATCACTTTTTCTAAAGGCTTGGCGTGTCCCCACTCAAAAATGCCGTCGCTGGCAAATAGTTCTTTTTCCAAAAGCGGGTCTTCTGAAGTTCGATCTGCTAAGAAACGACCTAACAAAATATGTGCGGATTCAAAATCTGAGCGGTCTTCATGCAAGTAGCCTGGAGTGAGTCGCCAATCGGCTGTGGTGATTTGATTATTCTTAAATTTGATAGCTTCTCCCATTTTTTTTAGACTTTGTAATCCGAAAGTAATAATTTGATTAGTTCGATTCTGTCTTTATTCCCTGTTCTTGGGATTTTAACCCGTTAGTCAGAGCAATAGTTAGTTGTTGATGTAACAGCAGCTCCCACCCTTTGCCGGAAAATTACAAGCAAATAGACAGGAATCTTGTGAGTCCCTTGATAATCAACCTTACCATAGTCGTCGAGGTTAAGGAAGTAATCGGTGGCGACTAAGCGCTTATCGTCTTCGGTTAGCTATATCAAATGCGCTCCAGCGTTTTCCTCCAGGTTGCCGATGACTAATATTCCAACGATAGTATTTCTGGTCAAGCGTGCGATTTTTGCCAGAGAGCGTTTCCTCGGTAGATGTAAATAAAAGGGTAGAGTTGGTTTTCGGTTGTGCAAATTGCCTAGGTTTTGTGCTTTGACTACCCCTACCCTAAACAAAGATATGATGGCTTATTGATCCCAAGTTGAGATTTGAGCAACGTTAAGGTTAGCAACCAACCCATAGGTCACACTACTAGAACTGTTTCTCCCCGTTCCAAGTGCGGTACTATTTTGTCTTCGTAGAAACGGGCAGCGCGAGAGTAAACTTGGGCAATCTTTTCGCCAGCCGGGGGTGCTTCGTTGTGCGAGTGCAACATTTCCTCGAACCCTTCGTAGCCTAGGGCTAGACGCAGCAGATTTAGGTTGCGACCCGCAAAAATGCCAAAGGATGTCTCGCTAATTCGATGGTCGATTTGAACGGGAGTATCGGGCGACTTTACGGCCTGACTTTCAGCAAGGGCGATTTCACAGGTTTGCCTAGCGCGTCTCATCTGGGAGACATATACTGCGTCAAACTTTGTACCTTTTTTCTTCAGGTCAACACCTGCACGGCGCGCCTGCAATCGGCCAAAGGATGTGAGGTCAACATCCAAAACTCCGGCAAAAAGGTTGCGTTCGTTACTGGTACTTTCACCGTGCCCAATAAAGTAGACACGTCCTAGCTGTTCTGCATTGAATTCTTTTGGTGAAGCGGCAGAAGTTGTTGTGGCTGCATCGTGGAATTTAGTTGTAACTTTGATCGATCCATTGTCGGTACTTTCTACCTGGTCATCTAAGTTTCTAGTCTTCATTATTTACTTTCACTACGCCTTAAACAGGATTTAGATTCTTTTCCACGATTGAAGTTTCAGACTTTTAAGTCAGACGAGTTAACGACCAAAGCACTCTGCTACGAAAGCAAGGTCTTGAACCGTGCTGAGTATAGTCTGAGCCAAACCCCTCAGAGTCTATCAACACTCACTAATTGCTCAGGAGCGATCGCACAACAGACAACATGAAGACTACCCAAATCTTCAACGAATCGGGGGCAAAATTTTAGATGAGTAAAGCCCAGCTCGCTCTCGCCCTCCCAAACCAACAGATTTTTTTATATGAACAGCAGCTTAATGTCTATATATCTTAGGACATAGATCCTGGATAAAACTAATAAGTTTTGTAAAAAAAAAAACCATACACTTCGAGAAATATCCATTTGGCACCTGCAGGACAGCCAAAAAGATTGTGCTAGAATCCATCAATACGCAGTCGTAGGTTGGGCACGGGCCGAGAAGAGCAATCTTCTTGCAGTCTAGGGGAGGTTGTAGGTCAGCCACCATTTGGGTCTTCCCAGTTGAAAGCCACCCTGCAACATGAGCCTGGAATCTGCAACCGCAGCCGAGTGCGGCAGATAGGTTGGGAGTGTCGCGCTAGAATAAGCAGTACGAGTTAACACTCGAACACAAACGCTCGTTGTGCGAGCGTGACCTCGAAACGGGCACATAGCAGCAGGTGATGGGAATAAATCATGTTTGAACGCTTCACAGAAAAAGCAATAAAAGTAATCATGTTGGCCCAGGAAGAAGCTCGCCGCCTGGGTCACAACTTCGTAGGGACAGAACAGATCCTCCTGGGTCTGATCGGAGAAGGAACCGGGGTTGCAGCGAAAGTCCTCAAATCAATGGGCGTCAACCTAAAAGACGCGCGCATTGAAGTGGAAAAAATCATCGGGCGCGGTTCCGGCTTCGTAGCAGTCGAAATTCCGTTCACTCCCCGCGCCAAGCGGGTTCTAGAACTATCCCTAGAAGAAGCTCGCCAACTCGGACACAACTATATAGGTACTGAACACCTGCTGCTGGGCCTGATCCGCGAAGGTGAAGGAGTAGCGGCCAGAGTCTTAGAAAACCTGGGAGTAGACTTGTCGAAAGTCCGCACCCAAGTGATTCGGATGCTGGGAGAAACCGCAGAAGTCGCAGCCACTGGCGGCGGTGCCCGCACCAAAACCCCAACCCTGGATGAATTCGGCGCCAACCTGACTCAAATGGCGGTCGATGGCAAACTAGACCCAGTAGTCGGACGCCAAAAAGAAATCGAACGGGTAATTCAAATCCTCGGTCGCCGCACCAAAAATAACCCGGTGCTCATCGGCGAACCCGGAGTCGGTAAAACCGCGATCGCCGAAGGTCTCGCCCAGCGCATTGCTAACAACGACATCCCAGACATCCTTGAAGAAAAGCGCGTTGTTACCCTCGACATCGGCTTGCTCGTTGCCGGTACTAAATACCGGGGCGAATTTGAAGAACGCCTCAAAAAAATCATGGACGAAATCCGCACAGCGGGTAACGTGATTTTGGTGATTGACGAAGTGCACACTTTGATCGGTGCTGGTGCGGCGGAAGGGGCGATCGACGCGGCAAACATCCTCAAGCCGGCTTTGGCAAGAGGCGAACTCCAGTGTATCGGCGCTACCACCCTCGACGAGTACCGCAAGCACATCGAGCGCGATGCAGCCCTAGAACGGCGCTTCCAGCCCGTCATGGTCGGCGAACCCACGGTTGACGAGACGATCGAGATTCTCTTCGGTCTGCGGGAACGCTACGAACAGCACCACAAGCTGAAAATCTTGGACACGGCCCTGGAAGCCGCAGCCAAACTCTCTCACCGATACATCTCCGACCGCTTCCTCCCAGACAAAGCAATTGACTTGGTAGACGAAGCAGGTTCTAGAGTTCGCCTGATCAACTCCCAACTGCCCCCAGCTGCCAAAGAACTTGACAAAGAACTCCGCCAAGTCCTCAAAGATAAAGACGAAGCGGTGCGTTCTCAAGACTTTGACAAAGCCGGCGAATTGCGCGATCGAGAAATGACCATCAAAGCCGAAATTCGCGCTATTTCCCAAGCCAAAAAAACCGACTCGGCCCGCACCGGCGAAACAGACCCATCGCCAGTAGTCACCGAAGAAGATATCGCTCAAATCGTGGCAAGCTGGACGGGCGTCCCGGTAAACAAACTGACCGAATCCGAATCCGAAAAGCTGCTGCACATGGAAGATACCTTGCACCAGCGCTTGATCGGGCAGGAAGAAGCAGTGAAAGCCGTTTCCCGCGCCATCCGTCGCGCTCGCGTTGGCTTGAAAAATCCCAATCGCCCGATCGCCAGTTTCATCTTCTCCGGCCCCACAGGCGTCGGCAAAACCGAACTCACCAAAGCCCTAGCCGGCTACTTCTTCGGTTCCGAAGACGCGATGATTCGGTTGGATATGTCCGAATACATGGAACGGCACACCGTCTCCAAACTCATCGGTTCTCCGCCTGGGTACGTCGGCTACAACGAAGGCGGCCAACTCACAGAAGCAGTCCGCCGCCGTCCTTACACCGTCGTACTGTTCGACGAAATCGAAAAAGCCCACCCCGATGTCTTCAATATGCTTTTGCAAATATTGGAAGACGGCCGCTTAACAGATGCCAAAGGTCGCACCGTGGACTTCAAAAACACGCTGCTGATTATGACCTCCAACATCGGTTCTAAGGTGATTGAAAAAGGCGGCGGTGGTCTCGGTTTCGAGTTCAGCGACAACCAAGCCGATGCTAATTACAACCGCATTCGTTCTTTGGTTAACGAAGAACTCAAAAACTACTTCCGCCCCGAATTCCTCAACCGACTCGACGAAATTATCGTCTTCCGCCAGTTGAACAGGGAAGAAGTCAAGGAAATCGCCGTCATCATGCTCAAAGAAGTGTTCAGCCGTTTGACAGAACAGGGAATCACCCTGGAAGTGACCGAAAAATTCAAAGAACGGCTGGTAGAAGAAGGCTACAACCCCAGCTACGGTGCCCGACCCCTGCGCCGCGCCATCATGCGCTTGCTGGAAGACAGCTTGGCTGAGGAAATCCTTTCTGGCCGCATCAAAGACGGCGACACCGCTGTTGTGGATGTGGGCGAGGACGGAATTGTTAAAGTGCTGCAAGGTCAAAAGCGGGAATTGCTGCCCCAAGGCGCTGAGTAAGTTTGAGTAAGTGCGATCGCGAGTTAAGTTTTGAAATAACCAATCTCGTAATCGCAAACAACTCAAAATCCTCCAAGAAAAAAGGTAGAGAATTTAAATTCTCTGCCTTTTTTATGAGTTAATATCAAGAGGAGAGTTATGACATAAATCTTTGATTGATAGGGAAACCACAGATGCAACGCAGATGCCTTTCAAGATACTTTACAAAGGCTTGCACTTCACGTCTAGTAATTAACAGCGACATACTTCAATGGTAAGCTGTACTGCATTTAAATTGTATATTTTGGGCGGCTTCGCGTCTCCAGCCAGCTCAGGGTTTGATTATTTCTGGAGATGCAATTTAAATGCTTAGCAAGCTTAATCAGATAATTAGTGGCAACTATTTAGCGAGGACTTTCATGACATCTGAAAAAAAGAATTTGGGTACACAAGTAGCAGAAAATCCGCCTGAAAGCTGGTGGCAGAAAGCGTGGAAGTCGCAGCGAGAAAATCTTCAAATAGTGATTATTGCTTTGAGTTTAGCAATAGTGATTCGAGCGTTGGTCGCCGAACCGCGCTACATACCCTCAGATTCTATGGTACCAACTTTGCACGTGGGCGATCGCGTCGTAGTCGAAAAAATCTCCTACTACCTCGAACCTCCAAAAACTGGCGACATAGTAGTATTTACTCCCCCGGAAAAGTTGCAAGAACAAGGCTTTACTCAAGACCAAGCATTCATCAAGCGGGTAATTGGCTTACCGGGTCAAACCGTCGCCGTTAAAAAAGGTTTAGTTTATCTCAACGACAAACCCCTCGTCGAAAAATATATTGCCGAACCTCCTAAGTACCAGTGGGGGCCTTATCGCGTCCCAGAAAATGAATACTTTGTGATGGGAGACAACCGCAACAACAGCAACGACTCCAGCAGGTGGGGATTTTTACCTAAGCAGAATATCATCGGCCGCGCTGTAGTGCGGTTTTGGCCTCTAGAACGCATCGGGGAAGTTTAAAGTCAGTTGACTGTTGACAGTTGACTGTTGACAGTTGACTGTTGTCATCGCCAGCCCAATGCCCAATTGCCCCATTCCCATGCCTTATCCTGTACGGAAATTTCTACTTATTCTTGCGCCTTAAGGGGTAGGGACTTCCTCCAGCAACTGATAAAATAGTAGAAAAAGCAGCGGGATTTCTCTCCTAGATCAAAATTAGTAGAATATTAAAAAATTAGGAAAGCTATGGGATTTTTTGATTCAGAAATTGTTCAGCAAGAAGCCAAGCTGTTGTTTGAAGACTATCAATCTCTCATCAAACTAGGTGGCAGTTACGGCAAATTCGATCGCGAAGGCAAGAAAATGTTCATCGCTCAGATGGAATCAATGATGGAGCGCTACCGTATTTTTATGAAGCGCTTTGAGCTGTCTGAGGACTTCATGGCTCAGATGACTGTAGAGCAGTTAAAAACACAGCTCAATCAATTTGGGATCACGCCCCAGCAGATGTTTGATCAAATGAACTCAACGCTGGAGCGGATGAAATCTGAGCTGGAAAAACAATCCTAGTGAGCAGAAGGAAGAAGGAAGGCACAACACGGATTTTGACACGGATACACGGATTAATTATCGAGTGTGAGCCAGAAGCCAGAAGTCAATCGATTTTAGATTTTAGATTTTAGATTTTAGATTGAAGCATTGACCCCACGCATAAATTCGGGGGCTTGTTTATCTGATACAGGTTTTTTATTTCTGGGTCCTGAGTCTGCGAAGGAATGAATCCGGGGGCTTGTATCCTGGATTCTTTCGGTCAGAGGATAAATAATGGGTAATTGTCAACTGCCAACTGTCAATTGTCAACTGTCAAACACCAACTGCCAACAGTCAACTGACAACTGACAACTGACAACTGACTGATAATTAAGGTCGCTCAAAAGCTGAAGGAGGTTTGAAACTTTCTGCGGGAACGCCTTCCAAAGCTTGGCTCATAAAATCCCGCCAAACAGGGGCGACAATCCCACCGCCAGTAGCACCGTAGCTCATCGGTCTATAATTGTCGTTGCCCATCCAAACAGCCACCGACAACTGCGGCACGTAACCCACAAACCAGATATCCCGTTCTGAGGAAGTTGTACCAGTTTTCCCAGCAGCCGGCCGGCCAAGTTGAGCCGCCCTTGCCGTTCCGCTGGTAATTACCCCTTGCAGGGCGCTGTTGACAGATGCCGCCGCCCAGGAATTGAGAACTAATTTGGGTTTGGGCGTATTGTCGAGCAAGACATTGCCGCTGCTGTCAGTGACTTGCACGATAAACGTGGTGTCAGAATGCCAGCCGTTGTTGGCGAAGGTAGCAAAAGATCCGGCCATTTCTAAAGGAGTGAGGTCAACGGCACCCAAGGGCAAAGAAATCACCGGTTCCATCGGACTTCTGATGCCGAGCACGCGGCAAATCTCAATCACTTTATTCAATCCGACTTCTTGCCCAAGCTTGACGGCGGGAATGTTCAGAGATACTTCCAAAGCTCTGCGGATGCTGACAGCACCGGAGAAGCCGCCACCATAGTTTTGAGGGTAGTAGTAGCCGTCGCCGTCGCGGTAGCCGACAGGGGAGTCGTAGACAACTGAATCCGGGCCGTATTTGCCGCTAGCAAAGGCAGCGTAGTAGATAAATGGTTTAAAAGCAGATCCGGGCTGGCGACGTGCTTGAATGGCGCGGTTGAACTGACTCTTTTCGTAATCGACGCCGCCAACCATTGCTTTGACGAAGTGGGTGCGGGGATCTACGGCGGCTAGGGCAATTTGACCTTCCTCGCGATCGTAAAACAGCCCTTGGTAGTAAAGCCGATTGTGCCACGCTTTGACGGTTTCTTCGGCTATGCGCTGCATTTTGAGGTCGATCGTGGTTTGAACGCGCATTCCTCCCTTAACCACGGCATCTCGCCCGAAACGCCTCGTCAGTTCCTGGACTACGGCTTGTGTTACGTAAGGAACTTGAGAGCCACCAAAAGAGGTAATTTTGCCTAGCTTAATTTTTTCTTGGCGGGCAGCAGTCTCTTGGGCCGGCGTAATCCATTTAAGATCCTTCATGCGGTTTAAAACGAGGATTTGCCGCTCTTTTGCCAACTTGTAATTGACGAAAGGACTGTATTCTTCGGGGGCAGAAATTAAGCCTGCCAGCATCGCTGCTTCTGCAAGAGTCAAATTACTTGCTGACTTGTTGAAATAGCTTCGAGAGGCTGTCTCTACGCCGTACAAGTTGTGACCTAAGTAGATTTGATTCAGGTATAGTTGCAGAATTTGGTCTTTGTTGAGAATTTGCTCCAAGCGGATAGACATTACCGCTTCAGCTACTTTGCGACTAAATTTTGACTGGGGAGATAGAAACAGGTTCTTGACTAGCTGCATAGTCATAGTCGAGCCGCCTTCAACGGTTCTACCTTTCTCTAGGTTGACTATGAGAGCTCGGGCTATCCCGCCGGGGTTGATGCCTTTGTGGGTGAAAAAGTTGCTATCTTCGATCGCCAGAACAGCTCGTTTCAGGTTCGGGGAGATTTGGTCAAGGGGTACGACATCCCGGTTGGCTTCATCGTGGATGCTGGCTAGGGGCTTGCCGTTGATGTCGTAAATGTGGGTGGTTTCTGTGGGAGAGTAGGTTTGCAAGATCCGAACATCTGGCAAATTGCGGAAGCTGATCGCTAAGCCAACCAGTCCACCAGCGACTACGGAACTGGCAAGCATTGTCATGCTGAGTATGGTTCCGGCGGTCACTTTACTGACTGACTGAACAAACTCAAATACGGGGGCTGAGTTTTCCGTGTTATTGCGGACGGCGTTGGTTGACACGTGGATTTCACTTCCTCACTCGATTTGGGGTTTAAGACTTTTAATTTTAGATGCGAACCCTAGAGACTGTCAGTCGATTTTAGATTTTAGATTTTAGATTTTAGATTTATTCCACAGATGAATCTGCGAGTTTGAACAAGAGTCTAAAATTTGGGGATCTCCACGACTGTTGTCGGGGGCTGGTATCCGTTTTTGGGCGGGGTCAGCTAATGAAAGCCGGTCAGCTTTGGGATTATAGTAGCGTGATAGTTATGTTTTTATGCGTCAACCAGTGAGTGTAACTAATTCTGCTGCACTTTGGCAAAATATGATGGACGATCGCTCCCCGATGATAACTCCTAACCTTTCAGCGCTTTACCGCGGCGTCAGCGAGATTTTTCCAGATCGACCTGATTCTAGCAACCCTGACGAAAATTTAGCCCAACTGCTGGCAAAAGTCGATCGACCTTTGCGAGTCAAACTCGGAATTGACGCCACAGGGGCGGACATTCACTTGGGACACAGCATTTGCTTCCGCAAGCTGCGGGCTTTTCAAGATGCCGGTCACACAGCGGTACTGGTCATCGGAGATTTTACCGCAAGAATTGGCGATCCGACAGGTAAGTCGGAGATGCGTAGCCAGTTGACGGCCGAACAAGTGGCGGAAAATGCCAAGACTTATTTAGACCAAGTGCGTCCGATTCTAGATTTTGACACACCAGGACGTTTGGAAATTCGCTATAACTCCGAGTGGTTGTCGAAATTGGACTTGGCGAAGATTTTGGAACTGTTGAGAACGATGACGGTGCAGCAGATGCTCGCTAAAGAGGGATTTGATAATCGGATGCAGCAGGAAAATGCGATTTATCTGCATGAGTTTCTGTATCCACTAATGCAGGGTTACGATTCGGTGGCTTTGGAAGCTGATGTGGAGTTGGGGGGAACTGACCAAAAGTTTAATATTGCGGTGGGGAGAGATTTGCAGCGGCATTTTGGGATGAAACCGCAGTTTGGTTTGCTGATGCCGATTTTGATCGGGACTGACGGGGTACAAAAGATGTCGAAATCTTTGGGAAATTATGTAGGTTTGTCGGAAGACCCGCTGACTATGTATTCTAAGTTGGAGAAAATTGCTGATAGTTCGATCGCCCAATATTTTGAACTATTGACAGATTTGCCACTTGATGAATTGCCCGAAAATCCGCGAGAAAAACAGAAACTTTTGGCTGTGGATGTGGTGCGCCAGTATCGGGGGAAGGAAGCGGCGGAACGCGCACAACAAGATGCAATGGCGCTGGTTAAAGGTGCTGCTGGACAAGCTGATGCAGTGCCCGAGTTTTCTTTGGCAAACGTCCAGTTTCCGGCTAAGTTGTTTTATATTCTGAGTGCTAGCGGGCTTTGTAAAAGCAGCGGTGATGGGCGGAAGTTGATGCAGGGCGGCGGGGTGAAGTTGGAGGGCGATAAAGTTTCTGATGTTAACCTCACCTTTGAATCACCTGCTGAATTGGAAGGTAAGGTTTTGCAGGTTGGGAAGAATAAGTTTGTGCGATTGGTGTCTTGAATCTCTTTTTTAACCGCAGATGAATACTGCTGATGAACGCTGATGAACGCTGATAATCGAATTATTGTTGCTTTGGATGTTTCGAGTCAAGAAGAGGCGATCGCACTTCTTGACAAACTCCCGCAAGTATCTTTCTGGAAAGTGGGTTTGGAACTGTTTGTGAGTTCCGGGCCGGGGATTTTGGAAATTTTAAAACAGCGGGAAAAGCGGATTTTTCTCGATTTAAAGTTTCACGATATCCCGAATACTGTGGCCGGTGCTTGTCGGGGTGCTGCTAAGTATAATGTGGATTTATTGACTATCCATTCTACTTGTGGTAAAGATGCTTTGAAAGCGGCACAGTTGGCTTTGACTGAAGGGGCGGCGGCTGTGGATAAACCGAGTCCTAAGTTGATTGCAATTACTCTGTTGACGAGTTTGAATTCGCGACAGTTGGCTTTTGAGTTGAAAATACCTTTGGAGTTGCCGGAATATGCTTTGCACATGGCATTGTTGGCTAAGGAAACGGGTTTAGCTGGTGCTGTTTGTTCTCCGCAAGAAGTGGAACAGTTAAGAAGGAGTTGCGGGGATGATTTTCTGTTAGTTTGTCCCGGTGTGCGTCCGAAATGGGCCGATGGAGGCGATCAAAAGCGATCGATGACTCCAAAGGCTGCTTTGAAAGCTGGTGCCGATTATCTGGTGATTGGGCGACCAATTACTGCTGCGCCCGATCCAGCGGCGGCTTTTGCGCGTATTTGTGAAGAGTTGGGATAAAAATAGGAATGTGTTTTTTAACCGCAGATGAACGCCGATGAACGCCGATAGAATTTTATCTGCGTTCATCTGTGTTTATCTGCTGATATCTGCGGTTGCAACTCCGACTTGGGCAGTTAATTTTGTGACAAATCATACTAACAGTATCAATGCAAGTCGGTATGGTTTGTTAGTGCGATCGCCCTGTCCGGCCGATTTGGAAACTTTGGTCGATCGCCTGTTGCAAGATTTGCCGAGTTATGCTAATCGCGTAATTGTGCGATCGCACTTTTCTCCTAACACTAATACACCGTTCGGTTACGCGCTGCCTCAAATAATTTTAGCCGGTCGCCCAGAGTTTGAACCGCTACCTTTAAATTCAGGGGATGCACTTCCTGAAAATGCCAGTCAAGTTTTCATTACTACTTTGGAACGGCAGTATCGCGGGGGAAAACCAGTCGAAATTGAGCAATATCATTGGTTATTTTTAACTAAAAGGGAGAACGGCTGGGAGTTGGCAAAAATTGTTTCTCGGTTTGGTACTGCGGCGGATATTCGTCCTTTATTAGGTCAAGATAGTGAAAGCGAAATTGCTGAGGCTATTCGTTTGTGGCTGCGCGATTGTCAGGCAAAAAATAAGTTGTCCCGCAACTAAATTGTATTTTGGGGCGGGCGAGACGCCCACCCCACATGAAATATTGTTTATTGTGGAACAGGCATCTTGCCTGTTCCTGACAGAAAATAATTTTATTGTGGAACAGGCAAGATGCCTGTTCCTGACAGAGGTATCAGAAAATCCACGAATTTTCGGTTGAGGGATTTACCGTGGGGGGCGGGTTTACGAGATTATCTGTTTTAGGCAATTATTGTGCGTGAAACCCGCCCATACAAAGCACCAACAAAAAAATATTAGAATTACTATTTTAATTCATCCAATTTAGCCTTGATAGCTTGCATATCTTGCCACATAAACCATTTCGGAGTCTCTGGTTCGCGGGATGGATTTCGCAGCAAGTAAGACGGGTGAAAAATTGGCATACACAAACGATTTTCCCATTCAATCCATTGACCTCGGATTTTACTAATGGGCCGCTTGTCGCTTAGCAAACCTTTGAGGGCTGTTGCACCGGTTAATAAAATAATTTTGGGGTCTAAGATGCGGATTTGTTCGAGCAAGTAAGGTTTGCAAGCTTCGATTTCTTTTGCTGTCGGAGGGCGGTTGTTGGGAGGGCGACATTTGATGACGTTGGCAATGAATACGTCCGTTTCTGCACTCAATCCCACGGATTCTAAAATCTTATCTAACAGTTTGCCCGATCGCCCGACGAAGGGCAATCCGGTTTCGTCTTCGTTTTGTCCGGGCGCTTCTCCCACAATCAAAATTGAGGCTTGAGGATTGCCACGCCCGATGACGGCGTGAGTGCGGCTGTTGCCCAATTCGCAGCGGTAGCAGCGGTTGCAGTGATCGCCGATTTGTTCCATATTTTGATAAGTGCCGGGAGGAATGGGAATTTTGGCATTTGCTGGTATTGAGTCTGTTTGGAAAGTGGCACTTTGATTGTTGTCAAAAAGGCTGAGTTGCAAGTCGCTGGACATACATTTTACAATTAGAGAGATATTTTCGAGTCTAGAGTTTATAGTTTAGATCGGGTTTGGTGATTTGAGATTGGCTAGAAGTTTGTGTGCGATGCTGTCGATTCCCTAGGGGATAGCTACGATCGCGCGCACAATCTCCAATTAACACTGGCACAATCTCCAATTTTTTGGTTGAGCTCGTACAGGCAAAAATATGTTCTCTAACCCGTTTTTTGACGATCGCGCCGATGCAGGCGAAAAACTGGCCGAGGCAGTTGTGGACGAGTTCGGCAAGTTGAGTTTAATGACACAGAAGGCGGTGAAACCGATTGTTTACGCCTTGCCGCGCGGGGGGTTGCCCGTTGCTGTGCCGATTGCGCGTCGCTTGGGCTGTCCTTTGGATGTGGTTGTCGCCAAGAAAATTACTCGCCCAGATAATTTAGAATTGGCGATCGGGGCTGCAACTGCTGACGGTCACGTCCTCTGGGAAAAGCAAAAGCAGCACAATTTACGCTTGCAAAAATCAGCACTGCCCCTGGCTCAAAATAATGCTCAATCTCTGCTGGCAGATTTGTCTCCGGGACGCCCAAATATAAGCGCGGCTGGGGCTTTGGCGATTTTGGTAGATGACGGCATTGCTACGGGGATGACGATGGCTGTGGCGGCTAAGGCTTTGGAGTCACAGCAACCGATAGCTTTGTGGATTTGCGCGCCTGTCGCCCCGGCAGATTTGATGGGATTTTTGGCCCAAATGGGCGATAAGTTGATCGTTCTGGAGACTCCTCACCCTTTTTACAGTGTCAGTCGCTTTTATGGGCAATTTCCGCAGGTTGAGACGGCGGAGGCTTTAAGGTGTTTGCAGCAACAAACTGAATGGCGATCGTAGGTTAAGCTAGAAGGCTAAATCCAAAACCTCGATCGCTAAAACATGAGACCTTGGCAATATTGGTTGGACACTTTGATTCTGTCTACTCAGCACAATCCGCCTCGCTTTGTTGAGTTGGTGATGTTGACTTTGGCGATGATTTTGCTCGCGCTGTGGAGTGTAACATTACAGTGGCAGTATTTAACGCTGTCTCTGAGTTATATAATTGGTTCGTCTTTTTCAATTTTGGTGCGGGAATACATCGGCCCGCAGCCTCAATTTCAGCTAACTCACCTGACAGCCTTGCTGTTATTAATTATCAGTTTTTATAGTTTTGCTGAACTGATTAGGTAGTTGATGTTTTTTTTGACGAACCGCGAAAACGGTAAGAACCACAGGCAGGATGCCTGTTCCACAAAGGAAGAGAAGAGGATAGAAGAGAAGAGCGAGTGTTCACAAATCATTAGCCCTCATCCTACATTCTCATGGGATTGATGTAAAATTATGCGGTTGCCTGCCGGATCGAAGGCATAAATTTCTAGACCGTGAGAAGCTTTGATAATTTCGCCACTGGGCGGATAACCTAAAGCCCAAATTCGGGCGATCGCAGTTTCGATATCGCTGACTTCTAAACACAAACTCATGCCTGTTTTAGCTCGATTTGCAAATTCCGATTTGTGGGAATCTTTTGGTTTGAATATGCCGAGTCTTAAGCCGGGGAGTTGAAATTCCGCATAAGTATTGGGAATGTAAGGATTGGGTTCTATGTTGAGAAATTTTGTGTAAAATTTAACAAGAACTTCCTTATCAAAGTCGGCTAAAGTCACTAGGGCGGCGCTGTATTGGAAACTCATATAAATTGGTAATTATTCAGTTGACAGTTGACAGTTGACAGTTGACAGTTGACAGTTGACAGTTGACAGTTGACCGCGGGGCGACCTCTACCTGGAAGGAAGAGGATTGCAGTAATGAATAGTCTTCTTTTAATTTATCCCATCAGGCTTTGGGCTTTAAACCCATTATTTAGGGTAAGGGGGAATTGTTAATATTATAACTTTCTACATATTTAAAATCCTCCAATTCGTCCGATTATTTCGATTTTACCTTGTCGAGCTCCTTTGAGAATCACAGCTTCGCCGCTTTGCGGTACAATATCAGTAATCGCGGTAATATTTACTTGATGAGTTACCAGAATAATCGCGCCTTTAGTGTTGCGGTTGTCAACAATTAATTTGCGGATTGTCGCTGTTTGTTGGGCTTCTGTGCTGCTGTCCCTAAAGAACGAGTTCAGCGCTGGGAAGGGTTCGACTTTGCCTATATTTATCAGTTTTGCTGTTTCCAAACACCTACACCACTGACTCGATAAAACTCTGGCAACTTTGATATTGCGGTTGCGAAATTCGGCTCCAATTTGCTTGGCTTGGGTTCTTCCCTGTGCTGATAAATTGCGCTGGGTGGAACAGTCGCCTAACTTAAAGTTAGCAGGATCTCCCGTACCTGGGGCGATCGCGTGTCGCATTGCTACCACCAACCCCGTCTCCCCCCGCTGCAACAATTGCCACCCTGCTTGAGTTTGCGCGTTAGTTGCTGCGTCAGAACTTGCAGTTGCAGTAATTAAGCCGATCGACAATACTAAAGCTAGCGATCCGAAAAACCATTTCCAGTTGAGGTAAATTCGCGCAGCCATTGGTGCAGAAGTTAGAAATTAACTTATCATATTATCATACAACAAATATTGCTCTATGGAACTCACCAATTTTATTGCTCTGTCTGTCATTATTGCCCTCGTGCTGGGGATTGGGTTTGGAACAATGACTTGGGCTTACTTCGGCAAGGGCAGCATTTCTGTACTCTTTAAAGAACCAATTTTAACTTACCCAGAATTTCCAGATACCGACAGCGGCAGCAAAGCTTCCGTTTATTTTCAACAAGGAATTGAGGCTTATCAGTCTGGAAAGTACCGCAAAGCAAAAGATAAATTTACCAGCGCTGTAGAACAAGTTTCAACTTTAGCAGAAGCTTACCACAATCGTGCATTGGCTTGTGCGAATTTGCGATCGGACGAGGAGGCAGTTGCAGATTTGATCCGTGCCAGCGAATTATACCAACAGCAGGGGGCTGGATTTGCGATCGACACGATTAAACAAAATCTGGCAGCCTTGAAGCAGCGCAAATTAGAACGAGAAAAACAAAAAGCAGTAGCGAAATAAATTATTATGTTTGGTCAGTGGAACTCAACCCAAACCTAGAGTTGTGGTCTGAAAAACCCGGTTTCTTTGTGGTTGGGAGAAACCGGGTTAGTTTACATAATTTTTATTAAAGTTGAAAATCAAGATTTAACCTTCTCCCGCTCAACTAAATTGTTCTGGAATCTTCTATTTTGTCGATTTTAGCAATCATCATTTCTCGGCTAGGTGCCACAACTCGATAATTAGTAATGGGATCGTAAGCTTCCCATTCTTGAGTCACTTCGCTGTCTTGCCACAAAAACCATTCCCGGTAAATTTCGCCGTCATCGATGTCGCCGCACAAGGGAAGCCAATCATCTCCTCCCAAATTATCAAAATCTCCTCCTACTAAGTCAATCCAAGCTGCAAGGATACAAGAGTCAATAGCATTATTATTAACAGTGACTGCGTTAGAGTGAAGAGAAATTTCGGGAAAACAAAGTGTGGATTTCATAAGCTGTACCTGAATGTTATGTTATTAATTTATAAAAAAATCCTCTAGGCCAGTGACAGCAGAATGCCACTATCCTAACCTCCACAGTTCCCACCTCGAAAAACCTTGACACCCAAAGCGCTCAACTGCCTCTGTTGTATGACTTGAGACCGCTTTGAGTCAAGTCGCTACAGAGGCTAAATTGAGCCACTTTGCCAACTGGCATACAAGAAAGCCCGATCGACCAAATATTGCTGGCGAAGGATCTCGCGCATTGAGGAGCGAAGACAGTGCAACTGGCAATTCTATACTGGGTAAGTTGGCAACTTTCAGTACAGTTTTTGTGATAAAATTAGCAGTAACCGGACTTTCGTACCGACAGCCTGGTTTGGTCAAAAGCTTTCCAACGAGCTTTCCAATCGTAGTGCGATCGCCAGTTTTGATTTATTGTTAATTTTGCCAAGTCCCGATCGACTATTAGGGGAAAAAAATTATGCAAGCAACCAACCAAGAAAGAATTATCGATCTGATAATCCACTATACCAACGGCAAACAGCAACACTTCCAGTTCAGTGCGCCAGAGGGAACAGTAGGAGAGCAAGCAACTTTAGGCACTCGCCTGCACAAAATGTTGACGGCAGACCCGATAATTCTCGAATTGGCAGATAAACTGGTAGTTATCCCAGTTCACAACATACAAAGTATTGAAATATCGCCGATTCCTCCCAAATTGCCAGAGGGTGTCATTTCCCCAATGCGAGAAATCAAGAAATAGCTAAGGTGTTCTGCATCTAAATTCAACTGAAAAGGCGGGCGGAATATCCACCATGTCATGCAGAGTTTGAATAAGCATAAATGTACGCATTAAAGGCGCAACAAGTTATTACAAATAACGAGGAAAAAATGTTGCTGACAGTGAAACCTGTTCCGAAAAAAATGCCACTGTAGACAAGATCGAAGCCCTTATAGTATCACTCATTACCAATCTAAAATCTAAAATCTAAAATCTAAAATAGTATGAGGATATATCTCACATGAGTGAGGGGAATAATTGCAGGTTTTACAGACTTTAACTTACCAGAAAAAATGCTAGAGCTCCACTGTCACACTACTTATTCCGACGGCACTCTCACCCCTGCCGAACTCGTAGCCGCGGCCGCGTCCTCCGGGGTTCGCGCCTTGGCCGTCACCGATCACGATACGATGTCGGGTTGGGATGAAGCCTTCGCCGCCGCTGCTTTGCACGGTATCGAAATAGTCCCCGGACTCGAACTCAGCACCGTTCACAACGGCCGTTCGCTGCACATTTTAGGTTTTTATCCCGATGCAAATAAGTTGCGCGTTCCTTTGAACGATCGCCTGGAAGGACGGTTTCGCCGATCGCAGGAAATGGTCGAAAAATTAGCAGCAATGGGATACGCGATCGAACTGCCAAAAACATCCCCAGGAATGGCACCGGGAAGGCCTCATATTGCCTCTGCACTTGTAAAAGCCGGTCACGCGAAATCATCGCGGGAAGCATTCGATCGCTGGCTGGGAGATGACGGCCCGGCTTATGTTCATTACGAGAAATTCTCGATCGTCGAAGGCATTGATTTACTGAAAAGTTGTGGCGCAGTACCAGTTTGGGCTCACCCTTATTTATTTCGCGGCGGCGCAGTTGAGGAAGTCTTAAAAGAATTAGTAGATGCTGGTTTAATGGGAGTTGAAGTATACCATCCCAGCCACAGTTCCAGCCCAATCCAAAAGTTGAAAGATTGGTGCCTTCATTACGGTTTGCTGGCAACTGGTGGCAGCGATTATCACGGCCCAGATCCGGAACGGAAAGCAGGAGATAGTACCCAATTGAATATGCTGCATTTGCCGTTAGAATTACTGGAACCAATTAAAGTTGCTGCGGCGAGCTTGAAATAGTTTTTTAGTACCAATTTTGCGGATGTATACAGTTGTTACAAAAAAATCCTTGGCTTTTTGAGTGACGAGTTTGCCGGAAGTAAATCATCAGAATAAGACCGAGGTCAAGCAGAATATAAATTAATATGAAGTTAAAGGCAATTGCAGGGGAGTTAATTTTACAATGTTAGTATAGCAACTTGCCAAACGGAGCTTATCGTCAGGAACCTCAGCCTGAAGGCATGAGGCTTGAAAGAGAAATCTGACAAGCCGTTCTGACCAGCCTAAGTCTTAACTGACTACGTTTTTTGAGTCACGACACCCTGGAATGCGTAGCTAGTTCCTTGCTCTGTCGCTGAGAGTTAAACAATCTTAAGGTCACTGAGATAGTGCTTTCAGCCTAACAAGCTCACTAAACATTGGCGAAGCTAACTTTACTCCGAAAGGAGAACGGGACAACCATATCCCGACGGAGGGGCACCCATACCCCTCCACCCCGGAAGGGGATTCAAATTAATGTAAAGCCGTCCTAAAAGGACGGGGTTTCAAACCCAATTTTCCGATGAGTACAGAAGACAGAGCGAAGGCGATCGGCAAAAATTTAGAAGGCAAAGCTCAGGAAATTTTCGGTAATATCACGGGCAACAGAAAAGACCAGGTTGAAGGCAAAGCCAAACAAGCCGAAGCTGCCGCCCGCCACGCAGCAGAAGATGCTAAAAATGCGGTGAGAAATCTGGCAGATAAAGCCAAAAGGTCGATCGACAAATTGTAGAAACCGCGCTATACCAAATCCGCGCTAATAGAATTCGCTTCATATCAAATCCTTTGCTATCAATAGGGTTTGATATGATTTATTTTTGGAATGTGCATAAACTGGCTGACTCCTGCGATATCTCTTCAAAAGCGCAATGGAAAATTCCCTATTGTAAACCCGCCCCACCCAACTCAACCCTAAAATTCATTACAATGAATCAATGGAAATCACTCAAAATAATTTACTGTCTCGCATCTCAATCGACTCGAATATCTGCTTTGGCAAACCCTGTATTCGCGGCCATCGCATCTGGGTTTCTCTGATTCTTGACTTTCTCGCTAGTGGAATGACTTTGGAAGAATTGCTTGAGGAATATCCGGGAATTTAACGAGAAGATGTTTTGGCTTGTATTGCTCATGGGGCTGAGTTGGCAAGAGATTGTTACTCTATTTCTGCTTCATCACCACCAAAGTAATATCATCAAACACCCTCTGAACACCAATATACTGTCGCACATCATCAATCACAGCTTCCCGAATTTCTTGGACCGAGCGCTGACGATTTTCAACCACCACTTGCCACAGCCTCTCTAATCCGTACTGCGCTTTATTAATATCGAAAGCTTCAGGAATTCCATCAGTATAAAGCACCACCACATCCCCAGGATTTAACTGCACTTCTTCTTGAGCAATAAACTCGCCAATCTCTGCTTCTAAGCCAATGGGAAAGCCTAAATCCATCGTATCTATGCACTCCAATTTGCCATCAGCGCGCACCACAATCATTTCCTCATGTTGTCCGCTTAATTTCAGGACACCTCCGGCATAGTCTAATATAGCTAGAGACATATTTTTCGGGCAGTCCATGCGCTGGAGATTGTCATAAAGAGTTTGGTTGAGGACATCCAAAAACTTCACTGGATCTGTTTCGTTCATTTTATGAAGCGTCCTGACTGCCGTTTGTGCCATAATCATCAACACGCCGCTTTCTAAACCATGTCCGGTGACATCGCCAATGCTAATCTTGACTTGACCATCCTGTTGCAATACGTCGTAGTAATCGCCGCCAACTTCGTCAGCAGGTTCCATGAACCCAGCTATTTCTAAGCCTTCAATTCCCTCTAATTCGGACTGTTTTGGCAACACCATTTGTTGCAGTTGTTTGACAATATCGAGTTCCGCACTCATGCGGACATTTTCGGCTTTGAGTTTCTGATTCAGGGTACTAATTTCTCCGTTAGCTTGAGCTAGTTGAGCGGTTCTTTCATTAACTTTATCTTCTAAGTTTTGATAGAGTGTGGCATTTTCAATCGAAATAGCTGTTTGTGAACATAAGATTTTTAAAACTTCCAATCTATCTGGGGTAAATGCCCCCGCAGTCCGATTATTTTCTAGATAGATAATACCGATCAGTTTGCCTTGATTAATAATAGGAATACATAAGACTGACTTGGGCTGGTTTTTAACAATATAGGGTTCACGAGTAAAAACTCCTTCGTTAGTAGCATCAAATAAAACGACATCTTCTTGAGTTCTTGCAACATATTGGATGACACCTAGTGGCAGTTGTTTGCTATTTTCAATGTTGATTGACTGTAAGACAGTGACTTGTTCTGAATCCACAGATACTTGTGCTTCAATCAGCAATTTTTCCTGAGATTCTAAAATCAGAGAACCAACTTGCGCCCCGGCATTTTCAATGAGAATTCTCATCAAGGAGGTGAGTAATTTATCCAGTACAATTTCGCCGGAAATGGCTTGAGAGGCTTTCATCACGGTAGCTAGATCCAAAGCTTCTCCTGACTGAGTGCCAGTTAAGGTACTGCTTGGTACCATGCGCGTGGAAGTAATGCTCTTTCCAGCAGATAATTTTGGCAGCAACTGCGGGTATTTTTCCTCCAAATCTTCCACCTTGCGTTTAGCACCCCAAAGCTGGTAGCCATAGTGAGCTTTTTTCATGTAGAGTTGAGCGATTTCCTCTTTGCCTTTACCTAACCAGAACTTGGCTGCTAGTTCATTGCCCAAAGCTTCATTCTGGATATAGCCATTCTCACGGGCTGAAGCGATCGCGCGATCGTATAAGTCCCATATCACTTCTATTTCTTTACCTGAGATACGAGCGATTTCTGCTTCCACTAATAGGTATTTGTGGAGGAAATTTTCCGGACAATTATCTGCCCAGATTTTCATCTTTTGTTGATTTGTTTTTAAAATTTCCCCATATTCCTTCTGCTGAGAGTTGCTGGCGATTGGATAAAGAGCGCCTAAAATTAGAGAATAGTAAAAATAATGTTCTGGTTGATTGGCTAGACCTGAAACAAAGACTAAAATTTTATCACTGTTTTTTATCTCTTTTAGAGCATTTTCATAATCTCCATAGAGGAATAAAATTTGGGCTTTCAAGATGTTATACGGTGCTATTCCAATCATAAAATCGGTTTTTTTCCACATTTGGAGGCACTGAAATTCATCAAACTCCTCATCATTAAAAGAAAACTTGTCCTGAGTTAATCCCTGTAAATTTAAGATGAAATGCTGATAGAATTGCTGAACTCCCAACCACTCCTGATTTTTGGTTTGCTTAAGAAACTCAATCAGCTTGGAGGATTCTTCAAGAATGCTACTGAAATCATCGCCACTTAAAATTCTTTGGATAATTAAATTGTTAGAATTATAAGCGCCATAAGCATCTCCAGTTTCCACTCCGGCTAGGTAGCCCTTTCTAAGAATCGGAAAACCTTGCTTAACATGGCAACGCCAAGGACTAATAAGACCACCGAATAGAAGGCAAACTTTGCTAACTAAATTAACATTATTATATTGCTCACTAAGCTGCATAGCTAATTGACCAAATTCATAACCTGTCTTATAGTCAATTAATCTCGCTCCTGCTATAAATCCCCAGCCAACATATCCATGAGCTGAAACTTCTGATTTGCCATATTCAAGAGAAAGATTGACCATTTTTAGGGAGATTAAAGCCATCAAATCTTGGTCAACCAAATAAGCAGGCGCACTAATATTCATTAAGAGTTTCATACAGAGTATGATTTCGGGATTAATCATCTCCGGTGCGTCAATTAGCTCAGCTATTTTTATTTTTTCCAACTTGGCTTTGTACAACCCTAACTCTAATTCAAATTCCGCCAGAATTTCTGACTTGGTGGTTGGCAAAGTTAATCCTAAACTCTTTAAAGTTTCTGAAGCTGTATTAATGGCCTTTAAATATTTGATACTTCGCTCGTATGCAGCTATACGAATGTTTTGAATTTCCGCTCGTTCCAAATTAGATTTGGCTCGGCTTAATATGAGATCGACCAATTCTTCTGCCTGTTCAAAATGACCGCAGAGATACTCACACTCAGACTGTTCTCGATATAAATTAAAGGTTAAATCGTAATGCTCCTGCCAAATATCTCCAGGTAAAATCTCTACTCCCGGAGTAAAGTATTGAACTAGAGCAGCAGCGTAAGCCGTTGAAGCTTTGGCTCTTCTTCCTGCCTCAAGGTTCAACCGTGCTAATTCCACAAGTTGGGATTCATCAGTTATCAATTCCCAAGCTAAATTTAGATGATCGACTATCTCAAATATTTTTTCCGGTAGCTCATCAGTAGATACATTCGTTAGTAACAACTGCCCAATCTGGAGATGCACCGCTTTTTTTAGGTCATCATCAATGAGAGCATAAGCGGCTTGTTGTACCCGGTCGTGCAAGAATTTATAATCTTGAATTAACAGTTCTGAATCTAACTCAGATATAGACAGGATTAACCCTGACTGCACTGCTGTTACCAGGTCTGGAAAAATTTCTCTCGGTGATTTTTCACAAATGATGGAGAGAGTGTTTAAGTCGAAGAAAGCGCCTACACAAGATGCTAAACGCAAAACCTGTTGAGTCGATTCTGGCAGTTTCTTTAACTTACCAATCATCAACTCCACCACGTTGTCGGTGATGCCTTGTGCTTCAATGTTTGAAATATCCCACTGCCAGCCGTGACGTTCAAAATCAAACGTTATTAAGTTTTCGCTGTGTAAGGTTTTCAGGAACTGATTGACAAAGAACGGATTGCCTCCCGTTTTGCTCATTACCAGGTTGGCTAAAGGTTGACTTTGGTTCGTAGTGCTATGTAAGGTATCGGCAATCAGTTGGTTAATATGTTCTAGTGCTAAAGGGGCTAAGGTAATAAAATTGACAGTTGCTCCCTGATTGCGTAGTCCATCCAGCATCATCATTAAGGGATGCGCGGGGCTGACTTCATTGTCCCGATACGCCCCAATCAGAAACAGATATTGCATAGAAACATCTGTCATCATCAGTTCTATTAACTTAAGGGTGGCGGAGTCCGCCCACTGCAAGTCATCCAGAAAGATGACCAACGGATGCTCTTTGGCGCACAAGGCCCGAATGAACTTGCTGAAGACAAGATTAAAGCGGTTCTGCGAGTCTGTTGGCCCTAACTCTGACACGGGCGGCTGTTTGCCCACTATCAGCTCCACTTCCGGTATCACGTCTATAATCACTTGACCGCTAGTACCAAATGCGCGTCGCAGTTTTTCTCGCCATTGCTCCAATTGTGCTTCGCTCTCGGTTAACAGTTGCCGCACCAATCCTTGAAAGGCACTAGCGATGGCGCTGTAGGGCACGCTGCGCTGAAATTGGTCGAATTTGCCATCTGTAAAGTAGCCCCGTAGTCGAGTATTTGGTTTATGAATCTCGGCTACCAGCGATGACTTACCAATACCGGAATAGCCCGCCACCAACATCATTTCGATTTTGGATTGGGGATTGTCTGCTACTCTCTCAAATGCTGCAAGTAAAGTTTCAACTTCAGCCTCACGTCCATAGAGTTTTTGGGGAATTTGAAACTTGTCAGAAATATCTGACGAGGCGAGGGGAAAGTCTGATATATTTCCACTTGTCTGTAGTTGGTAAAGACATTCTTCTAAATCGGCTTTGACGCCCCAAGCACTTTGGTATCGTTCCTCTGCCATTTTCGCCATCAGCTTCATGACAATATCCGAAACGGCTTTAGGACAAGGTTCTCCCCCTCTCCCTCTCTCCTCTCCTCCTCCTAAAAGATGAGGGGGTATTGGCTGTTTGGCGATATGACAATGCACCAGTTCCAACGCATCGGTACTTTCAAAAGGTAACTGTCCCGTAAGTAGTTCGTAGAAGGTAACGCCGAGAGAGTAAAAGTCAGTATGGTAATCTAAAGAACGATTCATTCGTCCCGTTTGCTCCGGTGATATATAGGCTAAAGTACCTTCTAAAACATTGGGATTTTTCAGCGTAGGATTTTCGCGGGTTAATTGAGTGGAGATACCAAAGTCAATGATTTTGATAATTCCTGTTTCTGGGTTAAAGACGATGTTGGCAGGATTAATATCTTTGTGGATGACATTCGCAGCGTGAATAGTACCTAAAATCTCAGCCGTTCTGATAGCGATGTTGAGAAATTCTGGTAGGGGTGCAATGCCATGCGTCTCTACACGGTCATTCATCAATTGTTTTAAGGATGATGCGCCAAAATCCTCTAAGATAATAACCAAAGTTCTTTGATACGGTTCTAAGGCATAAGCTTTAACCACACCATCTATGTCCAGATTGCGGGTGATTTCATATTCCTGCTTATATCGGGTTAGCTCAAAGGGCGTGGGATAGTCTTGTTTCAGAACTTTGAGAATTACTGTTTTGCGATCTTGTTCTCTAATTCCCCGATACACCAGGGAATTGGCACTTTCGTAAATTTGGGCTAAAACTTTAATTCCAGGAAGTCTAATCATGTTTGGCTCTCGATTTTTGGCAGTTATGAACCTTACGGGCGATGGTCAACGACTGCTGATGGTACTCAATTGCCTTGGCATAGTTGCCCAGGGAAGCGTAAACATTTCGCAGATTACCCAATGCTGCCCCCTCACCTTAACGGTCTTTAATCTCTCGGTAGATAATCTATGTCTATTGACAAGACTCAAGGCTTCTTGAAATTGACTTGTCTCACCCTACTGAATTTCTCGCTCCAACATAGTATCGCAGCCAACAGGCTAGTATTTTTTTTTAATATTCGTCGAAGCATAGCCGAAACCCTTGCCGATAGTATGGAGTTCGACAAAACACGCTATTTCATCCGCCTTAATCCCCGTTCACCTGCGCTTAAAAATCGGGTTCCGCAGCTAAAAGCTCGATCGACAAATCCATCTGTTCCTTCCCCCGCGCCAAAAATCTTTCGCACTCCTGCCAACACTCCACAGCCACCCCAAACTGCTCGAAAACCTCCTCTAGAGGCAACTCTCCCGATTCCACCCGATCGATAATCGCTTCAATTCGATCGACCGTTTCCTCATAATTCCAATCAGGCTGGCGCAACTGCGAATCAATCATAACTTTTCTTCCGCATCCAATACTTCTACAATCTTAACTTTCAGCACGCCCCGACTCAACCTCACAGTCAATTCCTCTCCCAATTCCAAACCGTCAGTTGTGCGGACGATCGTACCGTCACTTTGGATTACCGCCGCATAACCCCTTTGCAATACCGCTGCCGGATTCAGTGCGGATAACTTTTCTTGCAATACTTCCAGTTTACCAGTTGCTTGCCGCAAAGTTCGGGATGTGGCAGGTAAGCGTTTTAATCGATTTTGTAACAGTTGCAAATGCTCTTCTTCTGTCTGAAATCTTGCCCGCATAGCACTTGCTAAATTGACCATTCGCTGCTTGTGTTCAAAGTAAATATCTGCTAAAATTGGTACAGCTTGAGCGGCCGCTGCAGTCGGAGTGTGGGCTCGTTTATCTGCTACTAAATCGGCGAGAGATTCGTCTCTTTCGTGCCCGATACCTGTAATAATTGGAATCGCACAATTCGCGATCGCCCTGACAACTCTCTCATCATTAAAACAAGCCAAATCTTCCGCAGAACCGCCGCCCCGCCCTAAAATGATCACATCCGCCCTACCGTCCAATTCTACACGGGCGATCGCCCTAGCAATGGCAGCAGCAGCCGATTCTCCCTGCACTCCTGTCGGTGACAGCAACACCCGCAAACCTGGATATCTTTGGGCTAGAGTCCGCTGAATGTCTCCCCAAGCAGCGCCAGTATCGGATGTCACCACGGCCACAATTTGCGGGTGTGCGGGAATCGGGCGCTTTCTGGCGGGATCGAAGAAACCCTCAGCATCCAAGCGCGATCGCAATTGCTGTAACCGCAAAGCCTGCAATCCTTCCCCAGCCGGTAGCGATTGCACAACAGTCAACTGGTACTCGCCGCGATTTTTGTAAACCCGGATGCTTCCCAAAACCAGCAACTGTTCCCCTTTTGCGGGTATTTGCACCAATTTTTGCCGCTGAGAATTCCATACCACGCAGCGAATAGCAGCGCTTTTGTCGGTGTCGCACAGAGTGAAAAAGCAGCCGCTGGGGTGGTGCGAAACGTTCGACACCTCGCCTGTCAGCCAAACTGATTGCAGGTTGCGATCGCCCTCCAACAAGTCTTGCAGGTATGATGTTAGTCCGCCAACAGATAAAGCTGTATCGGGAAGAATTGAAGTCATCCAATTTTAGATTTTAGATTTTAGATTTTAGATTTAGGCTACTATCAACACTTCGGACAGTGTGTGATTGCCAAGGGTAAAATAAGGGTTTCAGGGCGATTGCGCCATCGAGTTCCTAACGGACAATCAAGGGTTTCCGACTAGGATCTCAAAATAGTCCGGACTATTGTAGTATATCTAAGGTAATTTATTTGTAGGCTGAGCCGGCGATCGTAAATTTAACTGCAAACAAACTCATGATATCAGATACAATGACTTCGATGAATGTGCTGCGCCAAGAGGCTGCAGCGATCGGCATTACTGAGGAAGAAGCCAGAAAATACGGCGACCTCCGACATAAAAGAACGTGGTCTTTGGCGATCGAACATCACCTCTCAATGCAAGATTTTGCCGATCGCATAGAACAATCCTTCACAACTTCCGAACCCGATTCCTCCAGCGCACTCAACCACTCTCAGACTGAGGAGTCTAAAGACTATGGTATTCAGCTAACAGCGAACCTAGGCGAATCTAGAGTAACCAGGGAGAACGAAACAGCATCTCTTGCTGCGCCACCACAGCAAGCAGTAGCAATCGGGCGATCGCCCACACATTCCGACCACCCCAGCAACCAAAACCGAGGTTTTAAACAAGTAGTTCAAAATCATATTAAAGCATTAACAATTGCATCCGCATCCCGCACAAATCTGCCCCATTCACAACTGGGCAATTGGGTTTGTCCTGAGTGTGGGCCGGAGGGCGAATTGGGCTGTTACCTTTGCGCCGGAGAAGGCAATGTAGGGGACATTGCAGCTATTGGGTGGACGCTAGCTTATATGGAAATGTTGGGCTGTTCTGCTCGCGAAATTGAACCGTTGAGAAAAATTTCGCCTTCATCGAATATTCTGGAATTGAATTTAAAAGTTTGTGTTGCTATCAAACAAAGTAGCGAAGTTTTAGCCAGGACGGAGAAATGGGTAATTAGTCATTAATTACCTGAAATCTCAACCAAATTAAGTATTGATTCTAGCTTTTTTAAAGCAACTTCCAAATCGTCATTAACAACTTGGAAATCGAATTCCCCTGCCGCTTCTATTTCCTCTTTAGCCCGCACCAACCGACGGGCGATCGCAGTTTCGGAATCTTGACCCCGACTCCGCAGCCGCCGCTCCAATTCTTCCCAAGAAGGAGGTAAAATAAAAATTCGCAGCGCCTGTGGAAAATTATTCCTAATTTGCCTAGCCCCTTCGAGCTCAATTTCGAGGATTACCCATTTTCCCTCACGAATTCCTTGCTTGAGACCAAAATAAGGAGTACCGTAAAAATTACCGGCAAACTCAGCCCATTCCGCCAACTCTCCAGCCTCAACCATTTGTTCAAAGCGGCTGCGGCTGACAAAATAGTAATGCTGTCCCTCAATTTCTCCCTCACGGGGCTCACGAGTTGTCACCGATACCGAAAGATATAATTCGGAATGGCGGTTGAGGAGCGATCGTACTAAGGTGCCTTTCCCCACACCGCTAGGCCCCGTCAGAACAATTAATTTACCGGATTTCATTTTTAGAATAGAAACGTGTAACAATTCAAGTTTTCGCTTACTCTAAACTGTAAACGCTCAAATTGCAACTGACAAACCTCAATCATCCCGACTTTGACCGTCTTTGCTGATGACAAAACGATTAGCAACCGTTTCCGGCTGAATCGCCGAGAGGATGACGTGACTCGAATCTGTAATAATTACCGCTCTCGTGCGGCGCCCGTAAGTCGCGTCAACCAGTTGTCCCCGCTCCCGCGCATCAGTAATAATCCGCTTAATTGGCGCTGATTCGGGACTGACAATGGCAATCACTCGATTAGCAGACACAATGTTACCAAAACCGATATTAATTAATTGAATATCCATGAAAATCTTAATCTATGGGTGAACGACTAACTATCAATCCTTACTTTTTATCATATATACAAAAATTTTTTATTACAATCCTAAAATTAATCCCAACTAAGTTTTTTAGTTGAGATTGATTTTTTACCCTTTTGACGCCGAGTACCCCGTTCTTTATCAAAATTTTAAAAAAGACTCGCTGTTGCCACTCTATCTTAAAGATTCGGTAAAATCCTCGATTTTTAGTTGCTAATAAAAGCATTACCTGTATCGAGAAAATAGCCGTAAATGTTGCGAAATATAAACTTAATTTCCAGGGGAGGGAAAGTTAAGTATAATCAGTAATAAATAACAGCAAATATTCGCAAATGCTGGTTTGAGCAGCATTCAACCTAAACTCAAAGCGGCTGGCGATCCTCTTCGAGGGCTTCGCTAACGCACTTTTTGCCCGATTTTTTACCAAAAGATTGGGGATAATGTGCCAAACTACAGATTTTTATTGCATGATGTTCTACAATAAAATGGGTTTGTAGTGAAAATTTTAGTTTTATTAAGACCAATAAAAAAGTGTGGTTAGAATTATCAATTTTATAACAAATCTGAAAACTTGCAGAGTCTAGCGCCGGACACGGCAGTGCCGTTTCCCTACAGATGGTCGCAGGATTATATGTAGCAATAATTGTGGGAATTAGTATAAAAATCTGACCACTTTAGTTTTATTACAAACATTTTGAATTCAGCACAAGTTAGGCAAAAAGTGGTTTTACGCATGAGATGAATTCCGGTTGAATTGGAATGATTAAACCGCAGAAGACACAGAGAACACAGAGTCAGAGAACAGAGAGATGAATAATTCCGATGCTACCTGATTTGATATAAATTATAGCGGTAAGAGTTCATGCACACCGCACCCTACACATACAGGATATGCCTAAATCTTATTCAACAAAAAACAGGGATTAATGCAGATAAATTCACCCGCATTAATCCCCAGTTATTCCACACTTAAATTAAGCTGCAACTAAACCGCTGTGTCTCAACAAAGCTTTAGTGCTCGGTTCGCGTCCCCGGAAAGTTTTAAACACTTCCATCGGGTGCAAACTGCCGCCCAATCCTAACACTGTATCTCGGAAGCGCTTGCCTGTAGAGGCGATCGCACTTTCATTTTCCAAGCCCGCTTCCTCAAACGCCGCAAAAGCATCAGCGCTGAGCACTTCCGCCCATTTATAACTGTAATACCCCGCCGCATACCCGCCCGCAAAAATGTGTCCGAAAGCGCACAAAAATGCGTCTTCTTCCAGAGGAGGCAAAACTGTCGTAGTTTTAGCGATACGGTTGCGGACATCGGCCACAGTTTCGCTGCCGCCCGATCGATAGCGGTGGTGCAATTCGATGTCAACGCTGCTAAAATGTATTTGCCTGAGCATGGCGGTGCCGCTCATGTAGTGGCGCGCTGCTAGCAGTTTTTGGTAGTAGTGTTCCGGCAAAATTTCCCCGGTTTCGTAATGCTTTGCCATCCCGAACAAAGTCGCGCGGTCGTAACACCAATTTTCCATAAATTGACTGGGCAATTCCACCGCATCCCACTCAACATTATTGATGCCCGAAGCCCCCGGATAGTCTACCGTTGTCAGCATATGCTGCAAACCGTGACCGAATTCGTGAAACAAAGTTTCGACTTCCAAAAAAGTCATTAAACTCGGTTTCCCGTCAACAGGAGGACTTTGGTTGCACACCAAATAAGCCACCGGCAACCGTGTTGTTGTCTTTCCGGCTTCCACAAATTTAGCGCGCACCACGCACTCGTCCATCCAAGCACCGCCGCGCTTTTCTTCGGGGCGGCTGTAGGGGTCTAAATAGAAATTGGCGATCGTATTTCCTGCTTCGTCATCTATTTGGAAATAGCGCACATCTTCGTGCCAGACAGGAGTTTGACCGTCCGCCGCAGTTACTGTCACGCCGAACAGCCGCTTTACTAATCCAAATAACCCCTCTAATACCTGTGGCAAAGCAAAATAAGGCCGCAATTCTTCGGCACTAAAAGCAAACTTTTCTTCCCTGCGCCGTTCCGACCAAAAACCTACATCCCAGTGCTTCAAATCTCCAGCTTCCGGCGCGCCTTTTTCGGCAGCAAAATCTTTCAATTCTTCTAAATCTTTAACAGCCGCATCATAACTAGCCTGACGCAATTCTTCTAACAAAGCTTCCACTGCTGTCACGTCGGGAGCCATTTTGCTCGCCAGACTCAATTCGGCATAACTGCTAAACCCGAGCAAAGCAGCTTTTTCCTGGCGCAAAGCTAAAATGCGATCGGTCAACGGCCAGTTATTCAATTCTCCGCTACTTGCTCTGCCGATAAAAGCTTTGTACAACTTTTCGCGCAAATCGCGGCGGGTGCTGTGCTGCATGAAAGGGCCGTAACTGGGAAAGTCTAAAGTAATCCGCCAAGGGCCGTTTTCGGCATCCGCATTTTCTTCGCCGGCGCTGCGAGCGGCTTGAGCTGCTAAACTCAACAAACTCGGCGGCAAACCGTCAATTTCGTCTTTGTTTGTGAGGGTGATGCTGAATGCTTTGGTAGCGTCTAGGACGTGATTGGAAAATTGGGTAGTAATTTCGGCCAATTCTAATTGAATGGCATTAAAACGCTCTTTTTGATCGCCTTCTAAACCGACGCCGGAGAGTTGGGCGTCTCGGAGAGCGGCTTCGACAATTCGCTTTTGAGCAGGCTCTAAGCTGTCCCAATTTTCGCTAGCCCGCAGCGCTTTAAAAGCTTCATAAAGCGGTTTGCTTTGACTGAGCTTGCTCCAAAATTTTACTACTTCCGGCTGCACTGTTTCGTGAGCCGATCGCAGTTCCGGGCTATTTTTCACGCCCATCAAATGTCCGACAATGCTCCAGCTCCAATTTAAACGCTCTCCGAGTCGCTGCAATGGTTCTACTAAGCCGCTCCAAGTCGGCTCTACAGACGATTCTAAGTCAGCTAGCGAAGCTTCTAGTTCGGTCAGTAGTTGGGTAACAGCGGGGACTACGTGTTCTGGTTCGATCGCGTCAAATGGAGGCAATCCTTGACCGATTAGTAACGGGTTATCAGCAATAGTTACGGTTGCAGTCATTGATTTTTCTTGTAACAGGTTGAAAACAGTTGACACTCTCCGGGAATCAACGCCACGGAGATTCTTAAGACCACAATTTGAGTCTTAAAGGCGCTGACAAATCGCCTCTACACGCTCAAAACAACTACTAATACCAGAAGTATTGCAATTGCGCTTACTTTTGTCTTTTTATACTTTCAGAGTCCATCACCAAGCCAGTTAGGTACGCTCAACAATTCACTATTGCTTGTTTAACCAGACTACGATCGAGTCGAGGCGAGCTAAATCAGGAGTTACACCTTTTGAGATTGTTTCAACACGTAGATGGTTGTTCTTACTTGCCTTTCTAAATGTTCTAACACAAAGCCGTCAAGCGAAGGACGGGGCTTCAGACTCATTTTGTTGGTGAACTAGACAGATTAGCTTTTCATTTTGTAACACAGTTGTCGAAAAATTTGGACTCGATCGGGCGTGAGTCGGAGAGTCGGAGAATGTCTCAGTGTCCGAGGGGAAAAGTATTCCTTCTGACTGATGACTAATGACAACTGACAACTGACTAATGACTACTCTCTTGTGTGTGCTGCAACTCCTTGACAACCGTGATTAAGCGCTTGAGGTGAGGTTTGACAACTTCTTGCTGCTCGTGTTCCAAACGGTGGATTTGAGCTTGGACGATCGACAAATCAGCAGTCGATTGGTGCGCGGGAGCTTGCAGTTGGCTTTGCAAATTGGCCATGACTTTCTGGATTTCCAAAAATCGAGTATTTACTACTTCCCAGTCGTCTCTGGTGATAGAAGTTTCTGTCAAGCCTTGCGTCGCGCTTTGCAGTTGCTCTATAGCCTGTTCCACAGCTTGGAGATTCGCCCGTTGGCCAACCGATAAATCTTGCAGTTGTTCGCTCACCTGCTGGCGGACATCGAGCACAGCAGACGCCACGATTTCTTGCAAAGAAGCTACCGACTCTCCTAAACTCAGCAACTGCCGCTGAATGTCGATCGACTCCTCAAAGCCCTCAGCCCTAGGCATTGCAGCCATTTGCTGGCGCAGCGCTGCTATATCGGCAGATAACTGCTTGCGTAATTTAACGATTACCGTCACGGCCGTTTTTTCGACTTTATTGACAGACTTTTGGACTTGGGCCATTTCCGAATTTTGATGCACCCGCACTTGCTGCTCGAACCGATACCGGTTAGCAACATTCAGCGACAAAGCCAAAGTTAGGGGAGCCACCCCGTAAAAAGCTTGACCCGACACTGCCACCGCCAGGGAACCCACACCAGAGGCCGCCAGAGAGGCGTACTCTGCCAGCTCCAGCCAGTGCCTTTGAGGAAAACTTGGTCTCAAGTGGTTTGCAACAGAGGGTTTTGGCTTCCGCACGGCTCTTTGGGTCATAGTATTTGCTCGTTGTTGGTAAGGTTGCGAGACTGGGTGGAGCATCGATTTCTATCCTTTTTTCAGTTATATGTTTTAGATTATTTCTTGGCACTCTTCTATTTTTACCTTTGTGAGTAAGTTAAGGATGACTGCCATATTATTATGTATTTGGGAGCCTGTGGCGATCGCGCCCAATTCCGGCGGTTAAAAGGTTCGCCCCAACGCGCCCTCTATTTTACAGGAGTTAGGGTTATTCGGTGAGGGCGATCGACAATAGCTGTCCAGGCTAACTGAAAAATGCCTAAGACTATTTTAGATTTTAGATTTTAGATTAAAAGTAAAAAAAATGCGACCTACTGAGGGCGATCGGGATTTGGAGCTTGTCTGGAGTTGCATTTTTGTTCGCCCATTGGTATAATCTACTCTTTCTGAATTGCCCCTCTCAAATTTACTGTAAAAATTGACCAATGAACTCAGAAAAACCCGGAATTGGCGATCGGCTAAAGTCTATTTTCAGTATCTCCATCTTTATCATTCTCGTACTAGGAGTAGGCTTTTTAAGCGTGAATTTTATTTCAGCTCTCTATGCAAAATTTTCTTAAAATTAGTCCTGGACGCATTGGTTCCAGAAACCGTTTTTTTTACGATAATAGTTAGTCGCACTCGGCAGATTAGGTAAAAAACCCGGTTTCTTTAGTGGGAGTGAGCCCCAAACTGTTTGAGATTCCCAACTTCTTCAAGAAGTCTCGAATCTTAAGCACGAGATCATTTGTTTGGATTGCATTCTCCTTCTTCCTTCTTCCTTCTTCCTTCTTCCTTCCTCCTTCTTCCTTCTTCCTTCCTCCTTCTTCCTTCTTCCTTCTTCCTTCTTCCTTCTTCCTTCTTCCTTCTTCCTTCGGCTATAATTTCAACTATAAAGATTGTGGTCGGGGTCTAGCCAGACAATATAAAAAACATTTTCACTAAAAAACCCATGCACCCTGCCGTATTGGAGTTTAGACTAAGCAGGTCAAAAAGTGCGCTCGCACTGAGAGTAGCGAACAGTTCTCAAGAACGGCAATGGTC
>NZ_JAUBTK010000069.1:0-42233 GCF_036702455.1 Microcoleus sp. D2_18a_D3 | reverse complement strand
CTGTGAAATTACTCAATTTCATACTCTGACTCTAATACACCTCAGTTCCACTTTAAAATATGTTGGTAATGACAAGGCTTTGAGGCAGGGGTTTCAACCCCTGTCGGACTATCGGTTTAACGTGTTTGTTGACACAAATGGGCGCCGTCGTGTCCCTACAACTTGTCCACAATTCAAGAGGATAGCTAGCTCACTTGCTAACCGTCAATAAGTAGCCTTCGTGGACGTTGAAATTAGGGATAACATAAGCCAAGCTGCCGCTACCCACCGAAAAACTTTCTTCTTTAACGGTGACAAGCTGTGGCACTGCTCCTTCTTGATTGTTGGGAATTTTTTCTAATTTTAGATTGATTTTCTGACCTCTTTGAATACCTAGCTGCTCCAAATTGCCGAGGGTTAATCTTACCGTTGTTGCTGAGGAAAAATTGGGATCGAAATAACCTAAAAGTATCTGTGCTTTACCTTCTGGATTTGACTTGCTGGCTAAAGCGACAAGGCGATTGTTATTTGACCAACTCCGCACCCGCGAATTAACTCCGTCAGCATAAGCTTTGTAAGTCCACCAAGCTGCTCTTGGCTCAAAAGTATTAGGCGTGACCATCCCACTCAGCGTATTGTTGAAGCAATTGCTAACTTTATTTGGCCCTTGAGTATCCCAACAAGCTCTGCAAGCACCGTCAGCTTTTGCATACTCTAAGTTATACAAATAACCTAATATTTCCCCCGGCTGGTACTGCGCTAAGTTCCCGACAATTTCGTTGACGTAAATTTTTTGCAATTTCAGTTCCTTGTAAGAAGGACTTTGCTGAAAATTGCGTTTAGCCTCAATTACGTGATCGTCAACAAATAAAATCATCGCGTCGTTAAGTTCGTGCCATGAGAGGAAATTAACTTCAAGTTTGTTAGCCTTGCAGTAATCCAAAAAAGCCGCGAGATATTCTTTGCTGTAGTGGCCGAGGCTCGGCCCGCCAATCATTGCTGACGGCCCCAATTCTTCCCGCAAGATTTTGTAAGCTCTTTTGTAAGTTTCAAAGAATTGTTCTCTGCTTCCCTTCCAAAATGGATCTTTCCAATCTGGCTCATTCCATACATCCCAAATAATTTTCTTGCCTTTATTTTGCTGGGCTAACTGTCGGATGAATGCTTCCCACGCGGGGTAGTTTTGATAGGGCCAGCCATTGGGATTGCTACCGTAGCCCCACAAGTCGCTAACTACTAACTGAAACTCGGCTCCGCTGGCGATTATGCGATCGTAAATATCGAGTCTCCCGGCCCGCCAAAGTTTGGGCTGCAAGGGTTTGATAGAACTATCCGGCGGTTTTGTGGTGTCGATTCCGTGCAGGATGCCACTCATGGAAATTGTACCGGTGGCTGGCTGTCCAAAATCTACTGTAACGTTCGATCGCAGTTGGGCGATCGCTCTTGGCTGTCCCAAATAGGCTATTAACAGAACAGTGACAATAGCTAAACAAATTGGCAGCAGTTTATTAATACGTGGGAACTTGAATGTAAATTGCATATCTTTTCTTTGGTTGATGTTTTGTGGAATGGGCCGGAGAGCCCGTTCCTAAGAATGCTACAATAGCTCAGTTTTAACGAACCGATGAAAACACTTCAAAACCCTGTATTGATTCTATCACTTGTTGCCACGATCGGGAGTTGATCAGCTCGTTGCTATCGAAATTAACTCCTTTTTCCGCAGCGAAAATACCAAAATTTTTCACCCAATCAAAGATAGTTTCTGTGGTAAAATAAGGCGTGCAGGCCCAAGCTGATTGCAAATTATTCACCATCTCGGACATATCTCCCCGATCGTAAGCCTCCCAAGCTTTCCACACTAAATAATAGTATTTCAGCAGGCTATCCACTTGCTGTACCTGCTTTTTGAGTTTCGGACTAATAGAGAAACTGTCGATCTCATCGTCACTTATAAATGCCTGTTCAATTATTTCTCCATATTCCCGAAGCATCCGTTCTTCTTTGAATAGTTCTTGGGCTCGCGCTTTGCACGCTTGTCCTGCAAGTCTACGCGATTCTGGATTGTCTGCCCATATTTCCACCGTTTCTACTAACTCTTTTACTGTTCCTTCTGGGTCGATTGTAGGATCGGGGAGCAACTTTCCTGTATCTCCCAATTCTTCAGGAATCCCGCTGACTGCTGTGGCAATTACGGGCAATCCTTTCGCCATTGCTTCCATAATTGCTAGTGGCATTCCCTCTGCTTGGGAAGATAAAATAAAGATGTCGCTGGCGTCGAGCCAATCGGCAATATCCCAGCGCTGTCCTAAGAATTTAACCTGTTCTTCTACTCCCAATTTGCTCACAGTTGCTCTTAATTCAGGTTCCAGATTGTCGTGAGTAGTAGACCCAGGCCCGGCCCAAACAAAGTAAATTTGGGGCCAAATGGGACGATTTTTTAATTGGGCGATCGCCTGCAATTGATACTGATATCCTTTAATTGGAGTCAATCTCGCCGCCGTGAAACAAACAACAGCATCTTCGGGGATTCCTTGTTCTTGACGCAGGCGTTGGCGAGTGGAAAGATTCGGCGGCTCAAAATAACTATTTGGTCTGCCATAATAGATTACTTTTCCCCGTTTGAGACGTGCTTTAAATAGACTTTGGAACAAGTTTAAATTTTCGTGGGAAACTGCTACTGCTGCTTTGGCTACAATGTACTGGTAGGCAACTGCATCGAAATAGGGAATTTGATCGCCGCGATCGAAGGTTTCATAATTGCGATTGATATAACCGAGACTGATTATGTACGGTATATTTTGCTCGATCGCAACTTGTTTAGCTGCAAAGTTAGCCATCGGCCAGCCGTCACTAAATATAATTAAATCCGGTCGATCCTGGGCGTAAATCTTTTGAGCATCATCCAAATTGTAAGCTATTCGCAAAAACTCTTTCATCGTGTCGAACTCTAGCCAAATATGTTCGATACCTAGCTGTTTTTGTTCGGTAATTAAAGGGTTAGAAGCTTGACTTTGAACGCTGGTAACTCGGTAGCCATCGGCAGCTAATTTACACATCAGCGAGTGGTTAAACTGAGCCAAACCGCCGACTCCTGAGTCTTCTGTGTACAGGAGTACGTGCTGTCTTGGCTGCCGAGAAGTCGAACTGGGGGTCGATTGGAACTGATAAGGATTGTTAGCTGCGATCGCCACTATGTCTTGCCATTCCTGTAAATTGGTTAAAGCATAGGCATCAAAGTGGTAGCCGTACTGTTCCGAAACTCCCTTAAAAGTTTCCAACCAATTAAAAACAGTTTCAGTACCTGTCAAACGAGTGTAATGCAGAGATTTTTCTAGACTTTCGACCATTTCTGGCAAATATCCGTCGCGGTACATCCGCCATGCTATCCATACGAAACACTTGTAACGTTCCGCGCGTTTCAAGTCACGGATGTGCGGAGGCAAATCTGGTCGAGCGAAAAATTGCTCCATCAAAATTTCGGTATTTTTCATTAATTTGGAGCCGTTAGACATGATATTGCTGTCGTGCTGACGATAGCAGGTTAATATCTCTTTTAACCAAACTGACTTGCAGCCTTTTAAACCTAAACGTAGCACAAAATCTAAATCTTCGGTTGGCGGCAAGCGATGATCGAAACCCCCCAAGCGTTCCCACCACTCTCGCCGCAGCATCATGGCGCTGGGCCGCACTGATTTGTAGAAAACAAAGGCTTCTAAATCTAATTTTGGTTCTTCTTCCCAAGGCTTTACTCCATAAATGCCTTCGTCGTTTTTGCCAACAATAACCCAACCTGTTTGCACCATATCTAATGTGGGGTCAGCGTCAAAGCAAGCTACTTGTTTTTCGAGTTTTTCTGGTAAGAAGAAGTCGTCAGCATCTAAAAAAGCTAAAAATTCGCCTTTGGCTAACTTACAAGCACGATTGCGAGCAATTGCTGCTCCTTGGTTATCTTGATAGATGTATTGAATTAAATCGAGGTAAGGTGATAAAACTTGGCGAGTGTTGTCAGTTGAGCCGTCGTCTACGACGATAATTTCCCAGTTTTGATAAGTCTGTTCCAGAACACTTTCTACGGATCGGACAATGTAGCGCTCGCAGTTGTAAGCCGGGATGATGACACTGACGCGCGATTTTTGGGGAGTAATAATACTAGCCATTAATTGTTTCCATTCTGGTAATTGTCTGAGAGAAATGGCATCTATGTTGCAACCGTAGGTCTTAGCAATTTCAGTGATGCGCTTTACCCAATCTGCTATAGTTGCTGTCAGGGAGTACGGGGTATAATCTAAAGATTTTTGCAAATAGTCAGTCATTTCTGCCGGATAGCCGCTGTAGTAAAGTTGCCACGCCATCCATGTCAGAGCCTCATAAAAAGCAAGCTTTTCTAATTGGCGGATGTCCTCTGGCAAGTCGGCTCTACTGAAGAAATTTTGCTTTAATTTAATACAAAGGTTTGCCTGTTTTAGCGCTCTCTGGATGGACACATTTTGCCCGTGCTGGCGGTAGCATACTGTCACTTGAGGCAACCAAGCAGCTTCGCAACCAGATAGTGCTAAACGCAAGATTAAGTCGGCATCATCTACTGAATCATACTGAGAATCAAAGCCACCGACTCGTTCCAGCCACTGCCGCGAAAACATCATCGCACTGGGAAGTAGTGGCAGATAAACAATCCAGGTTTTTAAGTCTAGCTGAGGCAAGTATTCCCAGGGTTTGACATCGAAAATACTTTCGCCTTGCTCTTTAACCATTCGCCAGCCACTATTAACAATTCCTAATGATGGCTGAGCGTCAAATAACGCAACTTGTCCAGCTAACTTATCGGACAATAAAAAGTCATCTTGATCTAAAAAAGCAATTAATTCACCTCGGGATTCCTGAATTCCTCGGTTTCTCGCGGCAGCTACTCCTTGGTTTTCCTGATAGACATAGCGAATTTTTTCAACATAAGGCTGCAATGCTTGGCGGGTGTCGTCGGTTGAGCCGTCGTCTATAACGATAATTTCCCAGTTTTTATAGGTTTGGTTGATGACGCTTTCTACCGCTTGTGCGATGTAGCGAGAGCCATTATATGCTGGAATAATTACACTTACTCGCGGTGTCGAATTTGGCATTGACATGAGTTTTATCGGTGATAAGGGAGGGTTCGGCAACTGGTTCTGTAAGGGATGTAACGGATGTCAGGCAGAAGGCAGATGCAATTTTACTGCTGATAACAATCCGAATTTTTAAGGTAAATCTGGGATTTTAGCGTGCATAAAATACAGATTCAATTCCCTGTACTTCCTCTACTAATTGTTGCCATTCTGGTGAGTTAATTAGAGAATATGTATCTAAATACTGCCCTTGAGCTGACGAAAAATTGCCAAAATATTCTACCCAGTTTAATAGCGTTTCTGTAGTCAAAAAAGGTGTGTACTTCAAAGATTCTAGAAGCGACTTCTGCATTTTTATTAGATCTTCTTGACAGTAAGCCTGCCAAGCATTCCACACTAAAGAGCTGTAATGCACCCGGCTTTCTATCTTCGTTATTGACCTCTGAACCTCTTTTTGAGTAACAAATTGATCTGTTTGGTTATCATCGCAAACTAAAGCTTTTTCGATCGCCTCAATCGACTCTGCCAACATCCGTTCCTCTTTAAACACTTTCTCGGCCCGCTGCTTGCAACCTTGACCGATTTGATGTCGCAATTCTGGATTCATCGCCCAAGATTCTACAGTTTTCGCCAATTCCCTCGCGGTTCCCTCTGGATCGGTATTCGGATCGGGCAACAATTTCCCAGTATCGCCAAGCCCTTCAGGAATGCCGCCCACAGCCGTTGCCACTACCGGCAATCCCTTAGCCATCGCTTCCATGACTGCAAGGGAAGGCGCTGCATCTGCCACAGAAGTCAAAATGAATATGTCGCTAGCATCCAGCCAATCTAGGATATCCCAGCGCTGTCCGATCGCCTTCACGCGATCGCTCACCCCTAACTCTTTAATAGTTTCCCTCAATTCTATTTCTACATTGTCAGCGCTTCCCTCACCCGTTCCTGCCCACACAAAATACAGTTTAGACCACACCGGAGACTGCTGCAACTGCTTGATTGCTTCGATCTGATATCGATGCCCTTTAATCGATGCCAATCGAGCAGATGTGAAACAGACAATCGCATCTTCAGGAATATCTATTTCTTGTCGCAGGCGTTGACGAGCCGCAGCATTAGGAGGTGCAAAATATTTGGGAGAACGCCCCAAGTAAATCACTTGTCCTCGCTCTTTTGGCAACTTGAAATGTTGGCACAATACATTCAAATGTTCGTAAGCCCCAACAACCACCGCTCTAGCTTGCAGGCCGTGGTAGAGCACTCCTTCTACATAAGGCACTACATCCCCGCAGGAAAAAGTTGCGTGTTCTGGTATAACTAACCCGATCACCATCATGTATGGTATTCCCATTTCTATAACTACCTGTTTAGCTGCAAAATTGGAAAATGGCCAACCATCGCTAAAAATAATCATATCCGGTTGATTGCTAGCAAAAAGCTCTCGTGCATCCTGAGTATTTCTTAACACCCGCTGTAAATCTTTATGACCGCTAAAATCCAGCCACAAATGCTCTATACCTAACTCTCGTTCTCGCTCAAGCAAGGGGCTAGAATGTTGGGTTTGCACGCAGGTGACTCGATAGCCTAATAGGGCTAACTGGCAAAGAATGGCATGATTGTACTGCGCTAAGCCTCCCACGCCCGGATCGTCAGTGTTGTAGAGTAGAATGTGGGCTTGCGCTTTTGAAGGCGTGGGAATAGAACTTTGTTGAGATTGGGGTGGATTAGTCATCACCATCAAAATTATCTCTTGCCATTGGGCTAAGTTACTCAGCGAATAAGCGTCAAAATTTTCACCATATTCTTCCGAAGCCATCTGAAAACTTTCTAGCCAATTCAAAACTGTTTTTGTGGGCGAAAAATGCGTATATTGCAATGACTCTTCTAAACACTGGGCCATCTCTGTTAGATGACCGTCGCGATACATCCGCCATGCCAGCCACTTTAAGCATTGATAGCGTTCTGGGTTTTTTAACTGCCGGATTGACTGAGGCAAATCGGGTCGAGCGAAGAATTTTTTCATCACAATTTCTATATTCTTCATTACGCGAAAACCGCTTGACATGAGATTAGAATTGTGCTGGCGATAACAGGTAAGTGTCTCTTCTAACCAAACTGCTTTGCACCCTTTTAAAGCTAAACGCAAGGCAAAGTCTAAATCTTCTGCTAGGGGAAACTGAGAATCGAAACCGCCCAATTTTTCCCACCACTTTCGGCGCAGCATCATCGCACTCGGTCGCACGCATTTATATAGAATAAAGCTTTCTAAATCTAATTTAGACGCTTGCTGCCAAGGCTTGACAGCAGAAATCTCTCGCCCGGTTTCATCGACGATCACCCAACCTGTTTGCACCATATCTAAGGTGGGGTCAGCGTCAAAGCAAGCTAGTTGTTTCTCTAGCTTGGATGGCCGGAAATAGTCATCGGCATCTAGAAAGGCTAAAAACTCCCCTTGTGCTAGTTGGCAAGCAATATTTCTGGCGGCTGCTACTCCTTTATTTTCCTGATATATGTAGCGAATTCTGTCAAAATAAGGCTGCAATACTTCCTGCGTGCGATCTGTCGAACCATCGTCTACAACTATAATCTCCAAATTAGTAAAAGTTTGACATAGGGCGCTCTCCACCGCTTGTACGATGTAGCGAGATCCATTATATACAGGTATAATTACGCTTACTTGCGGTGTTTGAGTATGTGTTGACATTATTTAGCTCGCTGTTAACCTATGATTATCTAGTTTATATTAATGTCGCGGACATTCAGCATTATTCTCTGTTCGGTAGCTCTACTTACAAAAACTTGAACTTTGGCAAAGTGTAACATATAATTTTACATGGAATGATTACTCAAAAGGAAAATAAAAAATGAATTCAGAAACAGTGCAAGTGAATTTCCAGCAGCAGGCAGAAATTTATTTGGCTACAGGGAACTTCGATCGGGCGATCGCACTTTGCCAACAAGTTTTGGCATCTGAACCCAATTCAGCAGAGACTTGCAAGACCTTGGGAAAGGCGCTGCAAGCTCAGGGTAAACTAGAAGACGCAAGGTATTGGTATAAAGTTGCGATCGCCCTGCAACCCGATTTTGCCGAAGCTTTTGCTAACCTCGGCACTCTCTGCGCTACATTGGAACAGTGGCAAGAGGCGATCGCCTGTTACCAAAAAGCCATCTCCCTGCAACCAAACTTTGCAGGATTTTACCGTAATTTGAGCCGGATATTTACCCAAGTCGGTCAAGCTGAGGAAGCGGCAAACTGTTGGTATCAAGCACTCATCGTAGAACCAATAGAAATAGCAGAAGAATATCTCGATTTAGGTAATACTTTCCTTGCCCAAAAGAAGGCAGAAAAAGCGCTAGTTTGTTACCACCGCACCATTTATTTAAACCCGAGCTTTTGCGAAGCTTATTGCAAAATAGCAGAAGCTGCTAGCGAGCTAAAGCAGTGGGACGAAGCTATTATTAACTACCGCAAAGCTATTCAACTCCAGCCGGAGATTTCGGATTTTCATTACAAATTAGGCAATGTTTTGCAAGCTAAGGAACTCTGGCGCGAAGCGGAGGCTGCCTACCGAAAAAGTATTGATTTAAATCCCAATTCTTTTTTGTCCTACTACAACTTAGGCAGCGTGCTGCTCAAGTTAGAAAAATGGCAAGAAGCTGCGATCGCCTATCGCACGGCTGTTGAAATTAACCCGGATTATTCTTGGTCTTACTACAGCATCGGTGCAGCTTGCGATCGATTAGAAGAATGGTCTGAATCCGCCGCAGCTTACCAGCGCGCTACTGAATTAGATCCGAATTTTTTCTCAGCTTTTCACCAGTTAGGGGATGCTCTTTTTAAACTAGAAAAATGGTCAGAAGCTGAGGCTGCATACGAACGGGCGATCGCACTAAATGCGGATTTATTTTGGTCTCATTATAACTTAGCTTTGACTTTAGTTAAACTTCAAAAGTTTGAAGCCGCAACACTCGCTTATCGGCGGGCGATCGCACTCAATCCAGAATTCTCTTGGACTTACCACAATTTAGGAGCAGCGCTGTTAAAAACCCAACAGTGGAAAGCCGCAGCTACGGCTTACCAACGTGCTATTGAACTTAATCCCACTATTTCTTGGTCTTATTACAATTTAGGCGATGCTTTGAGTGGAAATCACGCATGGAACGATGCTGTTTCCGCCTACCTTTGTGCGCTTCAAATCGAGCCGTCCCTCCCTAAAATTTACATAAAGTTAGGTCAGGCTCTAATTAAAAGAACTCCGGTAGATTCAGATGTAGCAACTAGCTACTATCACCACCAAAGGCAGCCGCAGCACGCCCCTGAATTTTACTGCGAAATCGCCCAAAAGTTTGCTGAGAGCGATCGGCGTAACGAAGCCATAATGTTGTACTTGATGGCATTAGAAATTCGACCCAAAGATCCAGAAATCTCCCAAAAATTAGAGGAGATTTTAGAAAAACAGCGTCAAACAGGGGAATCTACTCTATTATTAGAGTTAGAAGCTAAGGATATTCGCGATCGCTATATCGCCCGAGTCGCCAAAGGCAAGACTTTTGCAGAAGTCGGTGGCTTGTGGGGAACTGTCAGCGAAAAAGTATCTGTAGCTAGCAAATACGGTGCAGTTTCTCTGACAATGATTGATGCCATGCCGGCATCCATGCACTGGTGGCAAGATTTTCACGATCGCATGACAAGTTTAAATATTGCTAATTATCACTGTATCAATCAAGATATCACTCAGATTCAGCTTGCAGACATTGGCGAGCCTTACGACGTAGTTCACTGTGCAGGAGTTTTGTACCATCACCCCCATCCGTTGCAGATTTTAGTTGCCTTGCGTCAGATAACTCGCGAGCATTTAATTTTCACTTCAGCTATTACCCAAGAAGTTATAGAGAATGAGTTAGGACGCTATGAACTTCCCCCTTCTGGAGTAATGTTTATTCCAGCTTTGGACGACGCTGAACGAGCTATTTTAACGGCTTACTGGCAGCCATACATCAACAACAACGCACTTATAGGGATAACTGAAAAAGCCGTTTTTGACATGGACAATTTTGCGGCGTGCTGGTGGCTGCCTACAGCTACAGCTTTAGAAGCTATGTGCAAAGTCGCGGGATTTAAAGTTTTAGACAAAGGATTGACTTGGAACAATAATGCTCTGACTCTGCTGCTGGGGATTTGAGGATTGGTAAACGAACAATAACAGGACTTGCTTGTACACAAACGGCTAAACACCCGGTTTATGAGCGGGTTCCTCGTTTTCTTTCTCGATATTCCTACTAGAAACCGGGTGTTTTCCGTAAGTCTTAAATAAAATAGCTGCCAACCTTTTTTGTGAAGAAAACAGGAACTGGGAAATAATCAATGAACAATCAGCAACCAGGGACGCCGTTAGGAAACATTTTAGTAGTAGACGATACAGCAGAAAACCTGCGTCTGTTGTCTACGATGTTGAGTCAGAGGGGGTACACCCCCCGCTGCGTGATTAACGGAAAAATGGCTTTGAGAGCCTGCAATTCTAATCCACCCGATTTGATTTTGCTCGACATAATGATGCCGGAAATGAACGGTTACGAAGTTTGTCAGCATTTGAAATTAGAATCTAAAACTCGCGAAATCCCGGTAATTTTTATCAGCGCTAAAGATGAAGTTTTCGACAAAGTAAACGCATTTGCTGTGGGAGGTGTTGACTATATCAGCAAGCCATTTCAGTTTGAAGAAGTGCTTGCCCGCATCGAAAGTCACCTCAGCCTGCGGAATTTACAAAAGCAGCTAAAAGAACAAAATATGCTGCTGCAAGAAGAAATCACGAGCCGCTTAGCAGTCGAAAAAACTCTTCAGGAAAAAAACCAAATTTTGCAACAAGAAATCAGCACCCGTTGCGCCGTTGAAAAAGCTCTGCAAGAGCAAAATTTGGTACTCCAACAAGAGATATCCCACCGCCAGCGCGCCGAATCGGCTCTATTAAAATCTAACCAAGAATTGGCGCGTTCAAATGCGGAACTAGAACAATTTGCTTATGTGGCTTCTCATGACTTGCAAGCGCCTTTAGCAACCATTGCTAGTTACGCTCAACTTTTAGAAAAACGCTACAAAGACCAACTCGACAGCCAAGGTAGTAAGTTTATCGGCAATATCGTTCAGGGCTGCACCCGAATGCAAACTTTAATTGACGATTTACTCGAATATTCGCGCGTTGGCAGGAGTCGGAAACCTTTTCAACTGACAGATTGCAATCATGCAGTCGAGCAAGCACTCGCGAACCTGCAAGGGGCGATCCGCGAGACTAAAGCCGTTGTCACCTACAGCGAATTACCCACGGTAATGGGGGATATTTCTCAACTTGTACAGCTCTTTCAAAATTTAGTCAGCAATGCGATTAAATATCGCCACGATGCACCGCCTGTGGTTCATATTACCGCTTGCAAACAGGAGGAAAAGTGGTTAATTTCTGTCTCAGATAATGGAATTGGTATTGCTCCGCAGCATCAAACACGCATATTTCAAATTTTCCAGCGCTTGCACACTCAAAGAGAATATTCTGGGACAGGTATTGGTTTAGCAATTTGTCAAAAAATTGTGGAACTTCACGGCGGATCTATCTGGGTGGAATCGGAACCGGAGCAAGGTTCAACTTTTTACTTTACCCTCGCTTAATCGAGACCTACTTTCGGCAAATGCTATAAGCTATAAAGTAGGTAAATTTTATTATTTTATAAACTTTAACTCCTAACCTAGAAGGTAAAATATAGAAGTTAATACTATTTAATAGTGTAGATGAAAGCCCTGAATAATTGGGAAGGACTGTGACTATCGGGGTGGGGAGAGGGACTACAGTTGCATTCTTTTTTTAAATGGTATAAATGACCAGTTAGAATAAAAATTGTTTTCCGTTGACAGTCTAGTTAGTGGGTGATAGAATTTTAATTATTAAACATAATTTTTGTAGCGCTTGCTTACCCCCCAATCTGACGGTCGATGTATGTGTAGGTGCAATTGAATGACTGCCATGAAAATACCAGGTAAAATTCAAGTGAGTTTAACATTTTCTTGAGTATAAATATTATGAAAGCAGTTTTTAACTTAGCTTTGCCTCCTATCTGCTTTAAAGTTCTGTTAGTAGAAGACAACCCTCAAGAAGCTGAGCTGATTGAAGATTTGCTGTCAGAAATTGGCGGCGCGCAGCGTATAGTGCTGACGAAAGTAGAGCGCCTTAGCGAAGCGCTGCAGCGATTGAATCAAGAAACTTTTGACATAATTTTATTAGACCTTTCACTGCCAGATAGTCTGGGAATCGAGACGGTGGCTCGAATACAAGAGTACGGGGTAAATGTGCCGATCGTAGTTCTGACCGCCCAAAACGACGAAGAACTTGCCCTGCGGTTGATTTCGGTCGGCGTACAGGATTATTTGGTAAAAAGAAAAATCGACAGCGAACTGTTAATTCGATCGCTCCGTTACGCCATAGAACGCCAGAACAGTCAAGATGCTTTGCGAAAAAGTGAAGAAAAATATCGCTCGGTGGTGGAAAATTCCCTGATCGGCATTGCCATCATCGCTCCAATTATTGACAGCGAAATTCCTCTAAATTGCCCCTGGATAGAAGTTAACGATGCCCTGTGCAATTTGCTGGGGTATGAGCGCTACGAACTCGTGCAAAAGAATTGGCTAGAGTTGACTCATCCAGAGGATTTGGAGGCTCATTGTGAAAAATTTTCTCAGATGTTAGCAGGTAGGCTCGACGGTTACATCTTAGACAAAAAGTGGCTCAGAAAAAACGGCGAAATAGTTCACACGCGAGTTTCCCGGCGCTGCATCCGCCGCATGGACGGGTCTATCGACCGGATAATCGAAGTAGTGTTGGACGTGAGCGATCGCTACCGCTACGAAGCCAAACTGAAAGCGTCAGAAGAATTTTTAAACCACACCATAAATGCTACGCCCGACCCAATTTTTGTCAAAGACGAGCAACACCGCTGGATGATATTAAATGATGCTTTTTGTCAGTTGGTCGGCAAATCGCGCCAAGAACTGATCGGCAAATCAGATTATGACTTTTTTCCCCAATCAGAAGCTGCTGTTTTTTGGACAAAAGATGAAGAAGTATTGACAACGGGTATCTGCTGGGAAACCGAAGAACAATTCACAGACTCGGCAGGGAAAGAACACATAATTTCTACAAAAAAAAGCGTCTTCAAAATAGCAGACGGCAGTAAAGTAATAGTGGGTACAATTAGAGATTTTACCGAATACAGACAGCAACAAAAAGCCCTGGAACAAAGCGAAGCTCGCTTTCAAAAATTGGTAGCTAACCTGCCGGGAACAATTTATCAATTACGAAGGTCAGCCAATGGAAAAATGTCTTTCCCCTACATCTCTTCAGGCAGCCGGCAACTCTACGAATTAGAGGCCGAAGCCATAGAGGAAAATGCGGAACTAATTTCCAATGGAATTCACCCAGACGACCTCTTAGATTTAAAAGCATCGATGGCAATTTCAGCTACTACGCTGGAACCTTGGCAGCAGCAGTGGCGACAGACTTTGCCATCTGGAAAAGTTAAGTGGCTGCAAGGAGCTGCGAGACCAGAAAGGCTCACTAATGAAAGCAAATCTGGCAGCGAAGGCGATATTATCTGGGACGGTTTAGTGATGGATATCACTGAATTAAAGCAGGCACAAACAGAGCGCGATCGTTTTTTTACCATCTCCTTAGACTTGCTTTGTATTGTAGGTTTTGACGGTTATTTTAAACGTTTAAACCCAGCTTGGTCAACAGCTTTAGGCTACAGTATTAGTGAATTGTTTGCCAAGCCAATGATCGAATTTGTTCATCCAGACGATCGAAAAGCCACCGCAGCCGAAGGAGCAAAACTAATAGCGGGTACGTCCAGTATCTCCTTTGAAAACCGCTACATCTGCAAAGACGGTTCTTACAAATACTTCCTGTGGACGGCATCGCCATTTAGCGAAGAAGGTTTAATCTACTCAGTCGGTCACGACATTACCTCTCGTAAACAAGCAGAGTCCCAACTCCAGCGACAAGCAGTAGCAATGGCCGCTGCTTATGACGGAATCGCCATTTTTAATAATAATAAACAATGTATTTATTCCAACGACGCTTATCTCAAAATGTACGGCTTGGCTAGCCCTAGCGAACTGTATGGTAAGAAATGGGAAATGCTCTACAGCAAAGCAGAAAATCTATTTTTTGAACTACAAATAATGCCGAGGCTCCTCCAAAAAGGGTACTGCAATATAGAAGCTACCGGTCAGCGCCGGGACGGTACTAAGTTCCCTCAAGAATTGTCGCTGACAATGCTGGTCGGTGGCGAAATCATTTCTATAGTCCGCGATATAACTAATAGAAAACAGGTAGAATCAGCCCTGCGATCGAGCCAGCGCCGGTACCAAACTTTAGCAGAAGCATCGCCAGTTTGCATATTTCACACCGACACCTTGGGAAATTGTCTTTATGTCAATAAACGGTGGAGCGAAATTACGGGATTAAACGCCGAATTAGCAGCAGAAATTGGCTGGATGAATGCCATACATCCCGATGATGTGGAGCGGGTGAAAAATGAATGGCATCGAGCAATTATTGAGAAAATTCCTTTTAAATCAGAATACCGCTTTCAGCGTCCAGACGGTCGTGTAATTTGGGTGATAGGTCAGGCAATTGCAGAAATCGGAGACAAGCAGGAAATTAAAGGCTATATCGGCACTATTACTGATATTAGCGATCGCAAAAAAGCAGAATTAGATTTGCTGCGAGTTACTCAAGCGGTGGAAAGCACCAGCGATGCGATCGGCATTGCTGACTTGACAGGGCGATCGCTCTACCACAATCAAGCCTTTGTTCAACAGTACGGCTACACCGCAGAAGAACTAAACACAGCAGGCGGATTAACAGCAATTTACCCCCAAACTAAAGTGCTGCTAGAAATGTTTAAAACGATCCGTAAAGGCAAATCTTGGCAAGGCGAGCTCAAAATCCAAACTAAAAACAACGAACTGGTAACAACTTTATTTCGTGCCGACGCCATTAAAGATGAAACTGGTCATTTAATCGGGTTAGTGGGAGTAATTACCGACATCACCGACCGCAAAAAAGCGGAGATGGCACTGCAGCAGCAATTAAGGCGAGAACGGCTGGTAGTTGCCATGCTCGATCGCATTCGCTCTTCCCTAAATTTAGAAGAAGTCCTGACAACTGCTGTCGAAGAAGTGCGGCAATTTTTGCAAACAGACCGCACAGTTATTTACCGCTTTAATCCTGACTGGAGCGGTCGGGTAGTTGTCGAATCCGTAGCCCAAAATAGAATTTCGCTGTTAAATCTTAACAATATTGATGGCTGTTTTAGAGAGAAATTTGTTGATGTTTATCAGCAAGGCTGTATTAGATCAATGGCAGATATTTACCAGGAAAATTTGACGGAATGCCACATGAAATTTCTCGAAGGAATTGAAGTAAAAGCTAACTTAATAGTGCCGATTTTACAAGCACGAGAAAGCATTTCCCAGACCCAACAGACCGCAGAAAATCAGCTCTGGGGACTGCTGATCGCCCAGGATTGCAGAGGCCCCCGTCCCTGGGATGCCTCAGAAATAGAATCCCTCCGGCAATTGTGCGTGCAATTGGCGATCGCGATCCAGCAATCCACGCTATTTCAACAAGCACAAACGGAAATTGTCGAGCGCAAACTTGCAGAATCTGCCCTCCAACAAGCTGCATTAGCCGCAGAAAGCGCCAACCGCGCCAAAAGCGAATTTCTTGCCAATATGAGCCACGAACTACGCACGCCTTTAAACGGCGTTTTAGGTTACACTCAAATCCTCAAAACCGACAAAGACTTAAGCTCAGATCACCAAGAAAGTCTCAGCAATATTCAACAGTGCGGTCAACACCTGCTGATGTTAATCGACGATGTTTTAGATCTTTCCAAAATTGAAGCTAGAAAAATGGAACTCTACCCGGAAGAGTTAAATTTTATAAATTTTCTCAAAAACATTGCCGATCTCTTTCAGATGCGGGCCTCTCAAAAAGAAATTTTATTCAATTACGAACAAGTCTCTCCCCTGCCTAGCTGCGTTCGTGTCGATCCAAAAAGATTGCGCCAAATTCTCATAAATTTACTCAGCAATGCCGTTAAATTTACTAACAGTGGCGGTGTGACTTTCAAAGTCGGCTATGTCGGCACCGGGGCCTGGAGTCGAGGGCAAGGAGAAAATTATGAGTTCTCGACTTTGAGTTCGGAACTGAAAGAAAATTATATGCGCTTCGCCCACAATGCGATCGCAGCCAAACACGCTTTAAAAATCCGCTTTCAAGTCGAGGATACCGGCACGGGCATAGACCAAAGCAAGTTAGAAGAAATATTTTTGCCTTTCCACCAAGTAGGAGGCAATACATTTGTTGAAGGTACAGGTCTCGGACTCTCGATTAGCCAGAAATTAGCGAAACTAATGGGTGCCGAAATTCGCGTCCACAGCACTTTGGGAAAAGGCAGCACTTTTTGGATAGATTTAGAATTACCAGCAGCTAAACGGTACTTGGAGGTGTCTCCTTTGCAGGAAAAACGCTGGCTTGTCGGTTTTATTGGCAACAAACGGAAAGTGCTAATCGTGGATGATAATCAACTGGATCGCGATTTGTTGTGCAGGCTGCTGCGGCGTTTGGGATTTGAGGTTGCAGAGGCGAAAAACGGTCAAGAATGCCTCTGCAAAACAGTTGAATTTCAACCGGATGTGATTTTAATGGACTTGCGGATGCCTGTAATGGATGGCTTAGAAAGTGCCAGAAAACTGCGGCAGTTGCCGGAAGTAAAAGATGTTGTGTTAATCGCTATGTCAGCTAGCGTTTTCGAGGCTACGCAGCAAGATAGCATCCTCGCAGGGTACGATGATTTTCTTCCCAAACCGATCGAAGCAAATCACTTTTTGGAACAGTTGCGCGTGCATTTGGGACTAGAATGGATTTATGGGGAATCTTCGGAAAACAAAAAGCGCAAAACTCCCAGTTTGTCACCCGCCTCTGATTTTCCTGCTTATTCTTCTCTGTTACCTGCGGCTTCTGAGTCAGTAGCAAAACTTTTGAAACTCGCAGCTATGGGCGACATTGAAGAAATTTTTGAGGAGAGTGCTAAGCTGGAGAGTTTAGATAAAAAATTAGTGCCGTTGGTCTCTAAGCTGCGCCAACTTGCTAAGGGATTTCAGCTCAAACAAATTCGGAATACTTTAAAGCAATATATCGAGGGAAAATAGTATGACTATCATGGTTGAGAGCTTGGCTGGATACATATAATTTAGATGTGGAGCAACTTACCGCCGGGAGCATCTCATCTTTGTAAAAACACTTCTTCTGGCTCCTTCCTCCTTCCTTCTTCCTCTTTTCTCCGGGCTCCTGACTCCTGACTCCTAACTCCAATTTTGGGCTTGGCTGCTTTCATTGAGATGCTCCCCTTACCGCCGCGTTATTTAGCCGGATATCTGGCAATTGTCGATCGCGCAATTGTCAGTGCAGGCGGCGGTAACTCCCAACATTAAACAAGTTATTTGGCTGCTTCAGAAGTTGTATCCCAGAGTCCGATCAACTGCTGTTAAATGCCAGATATCTTTGGGTAAAGCAGAGATTTTGAGCAGCGCCGGATCGGGTTGGATTCTACCGCGTTTTGTACTATTTCAAACAAGAATTTTCTGGTAAACTAAAGTGGAAAGTGGCTTTCCATCCCTAGACTGAAGTCCCAGGGTTTGCCGGGTATTTTTTGACAAGAGAGTTTTTGAGCGAGTTGGGATTGAAATTACTTTGCCTCATAGATTTTGAGCGCCTCCTGTGGCTCCCCATTACCGGGTTTTATACTCTTTCAAACAAGAATTTTCTGGTAAACTAAAGTGGAAAGTGGCTTTCCATCCCTAGACTGAAGTCCCAGGGTTTGCCGGGTATTTTTTGACAAGAGAGTTTTTGAGAGAGTTGGGATTGAAATTACTTTGCCTCAGTAACGGCCACGGAGAAGACGCGATCGCCCTTCGCGTCTTGCAGGAACTGCAACAGCACCCGCATCCGCCAGAATTAGCCGTGTTTCCGCTAGTGGGCGAAGGGCAAGCTTTCGCTCAACTAGAAAACGCCCGCATCATCGGCCCGGTGCAGCGGATGCCTTCGGGCGGCTTTATTTACATGGACAGAAGGGAATTTTTGCGCGATGTCAAAGGCGGCCTGCTTCAGTTGACAATCGCTCAGTTTAAAGCCATCCGCGCTTGGGTGCGGACGCAACAACAGTCTGGGAATCAAGACGGGGTTATTTTAGCCTGCGGGGATATTGTACCGCTGCTGTTTGCTTGGCTCAGCGGCGCGCCCTATGCCTTTGTCGGTACGGCCAAGTCCGAGTATTATTTGCGGGACGAGGACGGGCCTCTGGCTCGCAAATCCAGGGTCTTTGGTGGGTGGAATTGGTCGCGATCGGTTTATTTGCCTTGGGAGCGTTGGTTGATGACTCGATCGCGCTGTCGAGCCGTTTTTGCCAGGGACGCCCTGACCGCCGAGACTTTACAAAAGCTGGGAATTCCCGCTTACAATCTTGGAAATCCGATGATGGACGGACTCGAACCGGAAAACCCAGCCGGTTTTTACGGCCCTGATGCAGAGTTTCGGGAAATTGAGCGATCGCTCATCATCACCTTACTCCCCGGTTCTAGAGCGCCGGAAGCCTATGCTAATTGGCTGCTAATAGTAGAGGCTGTAGCCGGAATTTTATCGCTGTTTGCCGATCGCAAATTGTTATTTTTCGGAGCCATTTCTCCCCAGTTAAACTTAGAAGCTTTGCGACCTAGTTTAGAATTTTTCGGCTGGCGACAAGACGGGGAAGCTAGAACGCAGCGGCGAGAAGGAAGTATTTTGCGACCTCCTGTTTCAAGCGCTCAAGAAATTCAAAAAGAATCTCCTAATTTGCTATTACCGCTGACATTTGTGCAGAGAAACGCCACGATGATTTTGACTCAGCAAAGTTTTAACGATTGTTTGTACGAAGCCGATTTAGCAATAGCAATGGCCGGAACGGCTACAGAACAATTTGTAGGTTTAGGAAAACCCGCGATCGCCATTCCCGGAAACGGCCCGCAATTTACTCCAGCTTTTGCAGAAGCTCAAAGTCGCCTGTTAGGCCCGTCATTAATTTTAGTCAAACATCCCGCTGAAGTTGCCGGCGCCGTGCAGTCTTTGCTCCGCGACCCCGACAGGTTGCAGCTAATCGCTGAAAATGGCTGGCGGCGCATGGGAGAACCCGGTGCAGCAGCCAGAATTGCCGAATGTTTAATTCAGCGGTTCGGCGGTGAATGCAGCAATTCTCAATTGCCTGCAATAGACTAGGGACAAAACAATGTTTTGTCCCTACCAAGTATGTTTAATTCTACTTGCTTTTAAAAAATATTGTTCATTAACTACCTACTAATTTCCGTAGGGTGCGCCTAGGCGCACCTTACTAATACTGCATTCGCAGAAGATTTCAATTCGCCGCTTTTTCTGATGATGGAACCCAGAAATTAGCTTGAGGAATTTTAAAATCCGACTTAACCAAAACTCCCGGTTCTCGCTGCACCGGCAGCACATCTAAAGTATCCGTTTGCGCGCAATATTTTAAATCTTCAATAACACCTAAACCGAGGAGGCGCTGGCCGTGGCTGGCCCTTTCCAACAATTCGTGCAACCTATCTTGCCAGTGCAGATAAAGAGCAATAGCCCCAAATACTTCATCGTTACCAGCAAAATCGCTCGCAGGAATACCGCTTTCTGCTAGGAGACTTTGGGCGATCGCACCAGCACAAACCGTATCTTCCAACGAATAACTCCCTTCCCAACCAGAACCCACAATCCAAATAGTTTCTGGCTGTTTATTTAACAAAAACTGCACCACAGATTTGCGGTTAATCAAAGCCGCCGTTAACACAGTTGCAGCAGCTTGCACTCTCTCCAGAGCCCGAGTACCGTTAGTTGTGCTGATAAAAATTCGCTTCCCAGTCACCTTTTCTGGCGTGCAGTCCAGGGGGGAATTCCCCATGTCAAATCCGTCAACTTTGCCGCCGCCGCGTTCTCCGGCGCGAATCCGCTTATCTGCAGGCCATTTTTCGCTCTCGGCCATTAGCTTATCTAAGTCGCTGAAAACTTGGACAGCTTCTGCCCCATTATTCAGGGCCGTTGCCATTGTCGTAGTCGCCCGCAGCACATCAACTGCGATCGCGCAAGCCGGCATTTTGTCGGCTGGCGTAAGTTCCGGGGTATGGTAAATAAAAAGCTTCACTTTTGGGCTACCTGCGATAAATCCTCATCAGCAATAATAATGGAAAGTGGATGATAGAAAATAGAGTCGAGTCCTCAAAAGCAGAAAATATGTCAAAACAGCTCAATTCAAACCCCGCCCACGCCGCCATTACCGCACCAATTAGACTCCTGGCAGGTTTCACCTATCCTTTGCGAGCTTTCACGCTGATTTTGCAAACTCCCAAGCTGTGGACTTATGTATTAGTTCCCGTGGTGCTAAATTTTATAATTGGTATTGGTCTTTATTTAAGCTTGCTATTTCCCAGTTTGGCAGGGATAGACGTTTTAGTTGCCGATTTGTCCGTCCGATTTAATGCTCTAATTGCGAGTTTTCCAGCTTGGCTGAGCTTTCTCGGCGTGTTAACAGTCGCTTTCGGCTGGCTGCTGCGCGTACTCCTAGTGTCAGGACTTTTGCTGATAATTGGATTTTTGTTAGTGCAGTTTGGCGTGATTTTAGGTTCGCCCTGGTACGGCAAACTTTCCGAACAATTGGAACTTCTGCGGAACGGTCAATTGCCCGCAGAAGAACCAATGAATTTGGCGAGTAGTTTTCGAGATATTCAAAGGGCGATCGCCTTTGAACTGCGAAAACTACAAATTTTGTTGAGCGTCGGTATACCGCTGCTGCTGCTGAATTTTATCCCGGGAGTCGGCTCTATTCTTAGCAGTTTGGGTGGCGTAGCTTTGGGCGCGACTATTGTCTGTTTGGACTTTTTAGATGCACCTTTGGAGAGGCGCAGGCGACCTTTTCAGGAGAAGTTGGAGATAATTTGGGGGAGTTTGCCGGCCAGCGGGAGTTTTGGTTTGGTTTGTTTGGGTTTGGTGAGCATTCCCCTGTTGAATCTGTTGGCCATTCCGCTGTGCGTGACGGCGGGAACGTTGTTTTTTTGCGATCGCATTTGGCCGGCCCGCTTTGCCCCAGAAGAAACTCATAGCGATCGAGAAACTAACATTACCAATTAAAAACTAGGAAGATGCTTCTTCCTTCGGCTGACTCTGGGAGTTAAGACTCAAAAACGGGCTTAACAACAGCCAGCTAATGAAGAAAAAGGATGCTGTAAATAGCTGGACAATATCGATCGCCGACAAATATCCGTCAGATAATAGTGCAATAGTTCTATCTGTCAGCCCGAATATCCAAGAGAGAATCCCAAACAGCCAAATGCCTTTTTGGAGCATGGGCAAAAATGCTGAAACTTCGGAGTTTTGCTGCTTGTTCATTGATTTAGCCCTTGTTTGCGAAAAGTCTGATTAACCGGGGCACCCCAAGGGCTTAAGGATTTTTGGTGTCTCCTCGGATTCCCTTTGTTATCTATATGTTAAGAAATATTTCCCGATATGACAACGCGCCCTGAGAGGGATTCCCGCATCTATCTCCAGAGGTAGTTGGAGCGCTGACAAAGAGTTATATTTGCTACACTTTGGTAGGATGCGCGATCGCGATCGGGTTCTGGGCCACTCTTGCCATGAGTCCCAGGCGCTTGATATAGTGGGTCACAGGCTAGGTAAAATAGCGAAATCACAAATTATGTTATTTAACAGTATTGAATTTTTAGTATTTTTTGCGATTGTTTTCGCCATATATTATTTCCCTCCGTTGCAAAAAGTGCAGGTTCCCATCCTGATAATTGCCAGCTTTATTTTTTACAGTTGGAGCGCCCCCGCACTGTTGCTGATCCTGCTACTTTCCATTATTATCAATGCTACAGTCAGCTTTCAAGTTGCCAGAATTCCTGACAAAAAACAGCGAGTTTTTTGGGCTTTATCGGGAGTCGTTCTCAATGTATTAATTTTGAGTTTGTTTAAATACGCCGGTTTGCTAACTAACTTTGTTACCGATGTTTTTAATATTGCTCGTTCCGAAGGCAGTATTGCTTATTTATTCTTAAAATTGCCTCTGCCTATCGGCATTTCTTTCTACACCTTTGAAGGCATAAGTTTAATCGTAGACGTACTGACTCAAAAAAACAAAAGCGAAACCGAAGCAAACGCTTACGTCTCGCCCAACTTCACCCAACACCTGCTAAATACTTCATTTTTTATTAGCTTTTTCCCCAATTTACTGTCAGGCCCGATTTTAAAATCCCAGACTTTTTATCCCCAGATTGTTCCTAAATACTTTAAAGATATTCCTTGGAATTTCATTTTTCGCTCGCTCGTAGTCGGCTACTTCCTAAAAATGGTCATCGCCGACAACTTAAAAGACTATACCTTCTGGATCAGCTTTCCCTACTACCAAGGATTTGGAACTATTACCAACCTGACACTGCTGTTTGGCTACTCAATACAAATTTTCGCCGATTTTGCCGGTTACTCCTTAATTGCGATCGGTTTTGCTGCTGCTTTGGGTTACAAAATTCCCGACAATTTCGACTTTCCTTACATCTCTCGTTCCCTCTCCGAATTCTGGAGAAGGTGGCACATTTCCCTCTCAACTTGGCTCAGAGATTATCTATATTTTCCCCTCGGCGGAAACCGCAAAGGAAAAATCAGGACTTATGTTAACTTAATGATAGTAATGACTTTAGGAGGATTATGGCATGGGGCTGCTTGGAGTTATGCAGTTTGGGGAATTTATCACGGCTTGGGTTTAGCCGTAGAACGCTTTTTTGGCTTCGACAAATCTAAAAACAAATCGCAAGAACCAAATCAAGCAGAAACCAAACCACTCTGGCAGCAATTATTATTGGACAGCCTTAGCGTTTTAGGAATTTTCTCTTTTGTTTCCGTGGGATGGCTGCTTTTCAAACTGCCTCGATTTGAAGAAGCGGTTGACTTCGCAGTTACTTTAGTTCGCAACTATAAAGTCAAGCCCGGTTGGAGTCACATTATTCCGACGCTAATTTTTTGCCTCCCCGTAGTAATTTATCACATTCCCCATTTTCCCACTTGGCAAAATAGGATGAAACAGGATTCAAATAAAAACGGTCAAAAAGTCTGGAGCTTGTATCAAGATTTAGCTTTAGGAATTATGCTAGCAATGATATTCCTCAACAGTGGCAGCTCGAAACAATTTATTTATTTCCAATTCTAGAAGGTGTTCTATGTTTGTCAAATTCCCGTTGCGACCGATTTTGCGCCCGGTACTAATTTTTCTGTTTATAATGAGTTTTTATCAAGTGCTCGTCAGCGGCGGAGTTTTGCCTGCTTCCGAGGGAGTTAGCCTAATTCAAAATAATATTGTCAAAGCTCAAAGGTATGTATATCAGGATGATTCCGATCTGAAAATGGTAATGGTAGGTAGTTCTCTAGCTGCCAACCTTAATATTAAAGACATTGGAGAGGGCGTAAAGAGCATAGCATTAGGCGGAGGAGCGAGCCAAACAGGTTTAGAAATAGTTAAAAGAAGTAAAAGCAAGGCTCGGATCGTTTTGGTAGAAATAAATGATACTATTATCCGCAAAATAGATGCAGAATTAGTGGATTCTTTGTATCACCCTATTTTTTATTGGTTACGCCAGTATCTACCGATGATGAGAGAGGAATACCGTCCCATTAGCATTTTTGTTGATTTTTTTAAAAGTCGCTCGAAGCAGAATCAAAAAATGACGCGAGAGGCTCTAGACAGATTAGAAGGTCGAAATCTTACTCCTGAATTATCGCAAAAAGCTATCCAAACGATAGTTGATATTCAAAGTCAACCTTTGTCTAAACAAGATGCAGAAGCTATAAAAAAAGAAGCTGAGTTTATTAAAAGTCAAATCGCCGAAATTAACAAGAATAGCGGGGCAAAAGTAGTTTTATTTGACATACCGCAAGAGTCGCGAGTTAACGCTGCAATCAGGAGAAAACAAGTCCAAGAATTGGCTAAAAAGCTGTTCCCGTCCGACCGTTTTGAGTGGCTGCCGCCCCCAAAAGATCGAGAATGGCGTACCAATGACGGTGTTCACTTGATCCGCAGCGACGCTAGAGATTTTGCCGAGTTTTTGAGGGATAAATTGCTGGGCACGGGTAGTGGCGGGATCTCTGGGCACCGCGCCTAGAAAAGAAAGCTTGTAATGTGTAGTGAAGTATGTCATACTACAAACTGAGCAAGTTTGGTTAAAGAACGATCGTGAGGTTTGTACTGAGGAGGGAGGGTTCTCAAAGCCCCAAAAGCCACAGGACAAAACATTTGATTATCAGTATTAACCCGGCTTGATATGAGTTCAGCGTCAATAAAATCGAACAATGGCACGCTTAAATCAGATTATTGCGATCGAAAAAGGCATCAAAAGCCGCTCCGTCCAAGAACTCGCAGAAGCTCAAAAAGCTCTCCAGAAGCCCGCTGTGCTTTCTGGAATCTCCCGCACTTACCGTCCCAAAGACGAAGAAGGCGAACAACTGCCGCCAGAGTCCAAAAAAGTTGAAGTCAAAGCAGAAGAGATTATCCGCAAAACGACTGAAGTTTTGATCAAACTCTTCGACGTAACCGCAACCAAAGATTGGACAAATTGTAGCGCCCGCGCGGACGTAACTGTAGACGGAAACGTGCTTTTGAGCCAAGTTCCCGTCAGCTATTTGCTATTCATTGAAAAGCAGTTAGCAGATTTGCAAGCATTTATCAAAAAACTTCCAGTCTTAGATGCTTCCGAGACTTGGAACTTCGATGCTTCGGCAGACTGTTGGGCCACAGAACCGGTGCAAACTCTCAAGACTTTTAAAACTCCGCGCAATCACGTTAAAGCTGAAGCTACCGAACACCATCCGGCTCAAGTCGATGTTTATTACGAAGATATTACGATCGGCTATTGGCGCACTGTCAAGTTTTCTGGAGCTTTACCAGCGCGGCGGATCAATGAGTTGCTGCAAAGGGTGGAAATCTTGCAGCAAGCTGTTATGTTCGCCCGCGAAGAAGCTAACAATTCTGAAGTTGAGGAACAGAGAGTGGGAGAGCGAATTTTTCAGTTTATTTTCCGCTGATTGCTTGCTTTTTTGATAGTTATGGTTTAAGATATAAACAGAGTACAAGTTAAAACTCAAACTTCAACTTAAACCGTACAAATGTGACAGTGCAGGTTCGACTCCTGTCCCTTCTACCCAAAATAGGGGGGTAGCCCAATTGGCAGAGGCAGCATTGCGTACAAATTCAACAGCAAGTTATTACTCTAAACTCAGCATTCACCGCCGATCGCTAAAACGAATGTCAGGAAAAAATAACATCATCGAGGTTGCTGGCTCATATCCAGCCCCCTCTACCAAACGCAGGGGGGTAGCTCAATCGGTAGAGCGCGATGCTATTAATCTTAAATCCTTGACTTAAATGTGATAGCGTGCGTAAATGGGCGGTAAATATAAACCCAGTAGTAAGGTCAGAACTGCTGGGTTTTATGCTAATAATTGAATCAATTTGTTAAATCCGTCTGTCGTGGACGTATCAAGGCCGATGATTTACTGCATCAATCCTCAATGCGAACAACGCGAAAATCCTGCTGCTGCTCAAAATTGTCAGGCTTGTGGCACGGATTTGTTAATTGCCGATCGCTATCGTATCCTTAAACCAGTGCGATCGCCCAATCCCGCACGCCCCACAGACATCTTTGAAGTTGAAGACTTGGGAACCGGGGAAAACGAATGGGGCACTGTCAAAATTTTAAAAGTCTTGAAACACACCCACAACCCCGATTTAGTTCGCTTGTTCAAGCAAGAAGCGCGAGTTTTGATTTGGCTGGCGGGAAAGGGCTCAGTTCCCCAAGTCGAACCTGACGGTTATTTCCAAATTAAACTCCCCCATAACTTCCAGAAATTGTGTTGTTTGGTGATGGAAAAAATTAGCGGAGAAAACTTGGCAGAATTCTTAGATAAAAACCAGCACGTTTCTCAAAAACTAGCTCTTGATTGGCTGCAACAAATTACCAATATTTTGCAGGAAATCCACAAATATCATGTAGTGCATCGGGATATTAAACCATCCAACCTGATGGTTGAAGCCAATGGAAAATTGAGATTAATTGACTTCGGCGCCGCCACAGAAGCAGAGATAGAGACCGCACCCATAGGTTCTGCTGGATACGCCGCACCGGAACAAATTCTAGGTAAAGCAGGCGTGCGATCGGACTTTTTTGCCCTAGGGCGTACTTTTGTACATTTATTAACAGGCATAGAGCCGATCGACTTTCCCGTTAATGGAAAAACTGGTAAAATTAATTGGAGGAACCAGGCTGTAGATATTGACCCGTTACTCCTAGAGTCGATCGACGAATTGATAGAACCGCTACCAGAAAACCGGCCTGAAAATACCCAAGTTATTTTAGAAAAATTAAAAATTCACGACGCCGACCCCCTGAAAGAGGGGGACGCAACATCGCTTCAATAAATCTGTTCCAACCTGCGAAAATCCCGCTCAACTTCTGCCCACAAAGCCCGATTGTGAGGGTCAGTTTTCACAGCCTTTTTCAAATAAATTCTCGCCTTATCAACCTGCTTTTCTCCGATCAAATGTCGTCCCCAGCGCTGATAGGCGATCGCCTGCCACTGACGCACCTCCAAATCTTCGGGAACCCGCTGGGCCAAACCCTCAATCAAGGCGATCGCCCGCGGGAACCTCTGATATTTCAGCAACTGCTGCAACTCAACATAAGCATCTTGCTTTAACTTTTGTTCTACCGCGGACAGATCCGCATGAGATTGAACCGCAGCCTCTTTTCGAGTCACCTTAACTGCTTGGGGTTGAGCTTTCACCCCCCGATCCGGCGGTGTCCAAGTAGGCGGCACAGTTGAATTGGCAACTTTCGACTCCGCAACATGGTGGGGGGCAACCTTCACCAGGAACTTATAAGCCTCAGTAATAGCAATAAACTTATTCTTAGCCTGTTCGTTTCCCGGATTCACATCGGGGTGATACTGTCTGGCTAACTGCCGATAAGAGGCCTTAACTTGCGATAAACTCGCACCAGACCTCAGTCCTAACTGTCGGTAATAATCTGCAATATCCATCTAGCATGAATGAGCGTTGATAATACCATTAAATATGGCAGAATCCTTAAATGTAAAGATTCTGCCAAAATTTACTGCGAACTAGGTTGTAGTGCGAGGGTTGCCCGCACTACTGAGGCGAAAAAACAACTTACGGACGATCTTCGATCACTCTGTCAATCAAGCCGTATTCCTTGGCTTCCTCAGCGGACATGAAATAGTCGCGATCCATGTCCTTCTCGATTTTCTCGATCGGCTTGCCAGTATTCTTAGCATAGATATTATTGAGTTCGTGGCGCAGCCGGAGAATCTCTTTCGCCTCAATCTGAATATCCGTTGCTTGTCCCCGCGTCCCCCCAGAAGGCTGGTGAATCATGATTCGCGAGTGAGGCAAAGCTAACCGTTTCCCCTTCGCACCGGCAGCTAACAGGAAAGAACCCATCGAAGCAGCCAAGCCCACACAAATCGTCACCACGTCCGATTTAATGTGCTGCATGGTATCAAAAATAGCCATGCCTGCCGACACCATCCCACCTGGGGAATTGATGTACAAAATAATATCCTTACCTGAATCTTCCGAATCGAGATAGAGCATCACAGCGATGATTTGATTGGCAATTTCATCGTCAACGTCCCTGCCCAAGAAAATAATCCGTTCCCGGTAGAGGCGATCGTAGATATTAATCCACTGAGTATCATAACCCCCCGGCATCTTGTAGGGAACTTTTGGCACACCTATAGGCATAATTCGGAACTCCGTTTAGTTGGTAATTGGTAATTGGGAATTGGGCATCGGGAATTGGTAATTGGGCATCGGGAATTGGGAATCGGTAATTGGGAATCGGTAATTGGGAATTGTTAGTCCTAAAAAGACTATTGAATAACTAATCAGGGTAGAAACTACTAGCCATTAACCCTTAATTATTACTCATGCCCATTCCCCATTTCCCATTACCTATTCCCCATTCCCCAGTCCCCATTTCCAATTCCCCATTCCCAGTTAGATGACTCCAGCCGGCAGCGGTTTCGGCAATTCTTCCGAACTTTCAAGAACGCGATCGATCAAACCGTATTCTTTAGCTTCATGGGGCGTCAGGTACAGCAACCGATCCATATCTTTAGTAATCTTTTCGATCGGTTGGCCCGTACAGCTTGCAAAAATCTCAAGCATCGTCGCTTTATTTGCCAGCACTTCCTTAGCCCGAATTTGAATGTCGCTTGCTTGACCCCGCGTGTAAGCCTTGGGTTGGTGCAACACAATCGAAGCGTGCGGCAAACTCGCCCGAAAGCCTTTTGTACCAGCCGCTAACAGCATCGCAGACATCCCCATTGCCGAACCGAGGCAAATAGTGTGCACGGGCGGCTTAATATACCTGATCGTATCGCAGATAGCGAAGGCTTCTGTTTCAAAGCCGACGGGTTCGCCACTGTAACCAGAAGTGCCGGTCGAGTTGATGTAGATTTTGATCGGCTTATCCGGGTCTTCGTACTGCAAGAACAACAGTTCAGCGATAATCAGTTCTGTTACCGCAGGCACTAGAGGCATCCCCAGATAAACGATCCGCTCCTTCAGCAACAGGGATGGCAAATCGGGAGGTGGCGTCCGAGAGTTCCCTTCCCCGTAGTATGGCGATTGCACAGCTTTAATTGGTGTGTTCATATAACCGAAATGTTGCCTGAACTGATGGAGCTATTCTTAAAGAAATAGTAACGCAATCTTTAGGTATCCCGCATGAAAGTTAGTTTGCTCCCGGTTTTAAACGACCCTAACCTTGACGCTGCTGCGCCCTCGACGCAGCGCCAGCTAGCTATTTCAGTGTCTGCGATGGCAAGCTCGATCGACTCCAGCGTACCCTTAAACCTGTGCCTGATTCTCGACCACAGCGGTTCGATGGGCGGACGCCCCTTGGAAACCGTCAAACAAGCCGCCGGACGGTTGCTTGATCGGTTGAAGCCCGGGGATCGCTTTTGCGCGGTGGCTTTTGACCATAAAGCCAAAGTCCTCGTCCCCAATCAAATTGTGGGAGACCCCAGTAGCATTAAACGGCAAATTGAGCAATTGCGCCCGGCCGGCGGCACAGCAATTGATGAGGGCATTAAGTTAGGTATTGAAGAGTTGGGCAAAGGCAAAAAAGAAGCTATATCTCAGGCGTTTCTGCTGACTGACGGCGAAAACGAACATGGCGACGACAACCGTTGTTTGAAGTTGGCGAAACTAGCCGCCGAGTATAATATGACTTTAAATTCTCTGGGATTTGGCGATAACTGGAACCAGGATATTTTGGAAAAGATTGCTGATGCAGGCGGCGGTGCTCTGGCTCACATTCAGCGTCCTGAAGATGCGGTTGACGAGTTTGGTAAACTATTTAGCCGCGTCCAAGGTGTAGGTTTGACTAATGCTTATTTGCTATTTTCCCTAATGCCAAAAGTGCGGTTAGCCGAACTCAAACCGATCGCCCAAGTTGCCCCGGATACGATCGAATTACCGGTACAGCAAGAGGGCGATCGCTTTATGGTGCGCCTGGGAGATTTAATGAAGGATATAGAGCGAGTAGTTTTGGCTAATATTTATATTGGACAGTTGCCCGAAGGTACACAGACGATCGGGCAATTGCAAATTCGCTACGACGATCCGAGTGTCGGTCAAGGTTTGCTTTCCGATCCCGTTGCACTTTCCGCTAATGTCCAGAAACTTTATCAGCCGGCTCTTAACCCGATGGTGCAGCAGCACATTTTAGCTTTGGCTAAATACCGCCAAACTCAACTTGCAGAAACTAGATTGCAACAGGGCGATCGCGCCGGCGCGGCAACGATGCTGCAAACGGCTGCTAAAACTGCTTTGCAAATGGGCGATAAAAGTGCCGCAACTGTGCTACAAACCTCTGCTACTCGTTTGCAGTCTGGTGAACAATTGAGTGAAGCCGATCGCAAGAAAACTCGGATTGCTTCTAAAACTATTTTGAAATAATTGGGCAATGTCAAAATTAGGCAATGTGAAAATTAGGCGATTTCAAAATTAGGCGATTGGAAATCGCGACTACACAAACAAAACCCGCCTGCGCGGGTTTCAACATTCTGGTTTTTGCAGCCACAGGTTGAAAACTGTGGCTGCTGTGGATGCTCGATCGTTTAGAATGTTTGTATCACCTATCAAGAGTGTTTGTATGAGCCAGACAATATCTGATAAAGTACGCTGGACTACCGCCGATTTAGAACTATTGCCCGATAACGGCGATCGTTATGAAATTATTGATGGAGAGTTATTTGTGACTAGAGCACCGCATTGGGGTCATCAAAAGGCTATAGGCAACCTCTACCAAGAACTTAATACTTGGTCGCGAGAAACTAATTTAGGAGAAGCAGGAATCAATCCGGGTATCATTTTCACGGATGCTGATAACGTTATTCCTGATGTAGTTTGGGCCAGCAATGAACGCTTGGCTATCTTGCTAGACGAAGCCGGCCATTTAACCGCCGCACCTGAGCTAATTGTTGAAGTATTGTCTCCCGGTACAGACAATGAAAGACGGGATAGAGATTTGAAACTCCGACTCTATTCGGTACGAGGAGTACAGGAATACTGGATTGCGAATTGGCGGTTGCAGCATATTGAAGTTTATCGTAGGGAACAAGCAAGTTTAAGGTTAGTTGCTACGCTGTTGAGCGCTGATGAATTGACCTCGCCTTTGTTACCTGATTTTAGTTGCTCTGTCGCTCGAATTTTTGCTTAGATTTATGAAACACTTTTACCGGGCGATCGCCCTTTGGGGATTTGTTACCGTTTTGGGTGGCATATCCCCTGCCATTCCAGCAGAGTCAGCGCCAATACTCATCGTTCAAAATTCTGCTGAAGACTTATTTAATAGTGCTTTAGCCAAATCAGAAGCAGGAGATATTCAAGGGGCGATCGCCGATTACACCGAAGCCATCCGCCTCAACCCCAACTACGCCAAAGCGTACAACAAACGCGGCATCATCCACGGTCGCAATCTCAAAGACTATCAAGCAGCTAAAGCAGATTTCGATCGCGCAATAGAAATTAACCCCAACTACGGCGACGCTTACTACAACCGCGCCAGAGTCCGCGAGTTCTTAGAAGACAAACCGGGGGCGATCGCCGATTATCAAAAAGCAGCCGAACTCTATCAAAAAGACGGCAATACCAACGATTCTCAAGATGCTATCAAGCACATTGAAATGCTGCAAGAATAAATGGCTTTTGAAAACATAGTATAATATCCTGCGATCGGCGTTCATCCGCATTCATCTGCGGTTAAACACTCCAAATTAACTATTCAAAAAATGCCCGAAACTTCCACCGTCACCATCACCGTACCCGCCACAACCGCCAACCTGGGCTCCGGCTTTGACTGCATCGGCGCCGCTTTAAGCCTCTACAACCGCTTCCAATTCTCCCGACTCGAACCTTCAGCAACAGAGAAACTCAAAATTACTGTTACAGGCAAAGAAGCCGCCAAAGTCAAGACAGATGACAGCAATCTCGCTTATCAAGCTTTTCTCAAGTTATACGAACACCTGAAGCCATCGCCGCCCCCTGTAGCGATACATATAGATATGCAAGTTCCGCTGGCTAGAGGTTTGGGGAGTTCCGCCACAGCTATTGTCGGTGGGTTAGTCGGTGCAAATGAATTAGCCGGAAAGCCTTTGACTCAGGTGGAAGTGATGCAATTGGCGATCGAACTTGAAGGACATCCCGACAACGTTGTCCCCGCTTTACTCGGAGGATGTCGCCTCGCTGCTAGCAATCCACCCCCCCAACCCGCCCTTAGCAAGGGGGGGCAGGGGGGGGGTGCTTGGGAGATTTGCGATATTCCCTGGCATCACAATATTGTGCCCGTGGTAGCCATTCCCGATTTTGAACTTTCTACAGCCGAAGCGCGCCAAGTTTTGCCCGCAGATTACAGCAGGGCTGACGCGATTTTTAATGCTGCACACCTCGGTTTGCTAGTGCGGGCTTTGGAAACTGGGAATGAAAACTGGCTGCGCTGCGCCCTCCAAGACAAAATTCACCAGCCTTACCGACAATCTCTGATTAAGGGATATGAAGCGGTGCAACAAGCCTCCGTGAATGCAGGGGCCTATGGAATGGTAATTAGCGGTGCCGGCCCAACGCTTTTGGCTTTAACGGATGCTACTAATGGTGATGCGGTTGTGAGGGAAATGGCGGCTGCTTGGATGGAATTTGGGGTAAAGGCAGATGTAAGGGCGATCGGCCTCGATACTCAAGGCGCGCAAGTCTCCCTTTAGTAATTCCACTCCTAGACACGCAACATCTACATAACCGTGTTTTGTAGGGGCAATCTCCCGTGGTTGCCCCTCTCGATGGAATTATTCATATTTCTATTCTCTTCCTCTCTCCTTCAAATCTCTTGAATATCAACTCAAGTCTCTTTTCGATAACTTCTGCCATTCCCTCTACAACATTTTACATTAAAAAAGTGCAGTCATTGTAGGGGCTGATTCACAATAATTTCAGGCTAAAACCAACCATTTCAAAAACCCGCCCCCACCAACGGTAAATACTGTTAATTAACTGTGACGCAGCGGAATCTCTATCTGAATTTTAGTGCCTTTACCAGGTTCGGAAAAACACTTGAACTCTCCTTTGTGCTGCTCTACAATTATCCGATAGCTGAGAGCAAGTCCCGATGATATGGGTGGTTCCGCAGGTTTTGCTCCCAAAAATGGCTCAGAAATTTCGGCTGTGGTATCTTTGCTATGTGCGATGTCGTTATCAGCCACCTCAATAGAAATTCGTTGAGCATCGACCACCTGAGTGGTAATCAAAATCACAGGCTTAAATTTGATGGATTCCAACTCCTCTAACTCTTGAGCCGACTCTTCCAAAGCATCGATCGCGTGATTGATGATATTCAGAAAAGCTTGATTGAGCAGACCTGCATAACACTCAATTTGTGGCAAATTGCCGAATTCTTTCATCACCTTGATGTCTCGCCTTCCCTCGCGAGCCGGCAAGCGGTGCTGCAACAACAGCAGAGTATTTTCTAAACCGTCGGAAACATCAAATAACTGCCAGCCCGATCGATCGCTGCGGGAAAAATCTTGTAGCGACAAGATAATTTGGCGGATGCGATCGCTCCCGGTACGCATGGAACTCACAATTTTTAATAAATCGTCGAGTACGAATTCCACATCCATATCTTGTTGTTTTTGCAGAATTTCCGCTCCCGGATCGACTAGCTCTTTTTGATACAATCGCAGGAGTTCAATTAAATCGGTAGCGTAGCTTTGGACGTGAGTTAGATTGCTGTAAATAAAAGTAATTGGGTTGTTAATTTCGTGAGCGATACCTGATACCAATTCGCCCAAACTAGACATTTTTTCACTTTGCAGAATTCGATCGCGCGACAGTTGCAATTCTTGCTGGGTGAGAGCCAACTGCGCCCTCAACTCGCGCGATTGCTTAGAAGCGCGCACCCGCGCCAATAATTCCTGCTTAACTATCGGTTTAAACAGAAAATCGTCAAAGGGCGCATCCAATTCTTGAATTTCATCAAATTGCTCCGGTGTTGTCAGCAGAATAAAATAGGCCCTCGCCAATTCTCGTGAAGCGAAGCTATCCCCTAGGGAATCGGCTTTCACCAGCCGGCACACCTCCAAAAAGTTGATTTGAGGTGAAGTCCCGTCGCAAATTATCGCATGGGGGGACAATTCCCTCGCCAAGTCTAAACCCTCTTTGTCGTCCGAAACGACTCTCACCTGATGTCCCTCTTGGCTGAGTAACTCTTGGACAACTTGAAAAGTCACAGTATCCCCGATGATCGCCAGAATCTTTGCCATACTTCTACCAACTCCACAAATTACTTTTTAGGATACAACCGCCAGAATTGCGCTAACAGATTTAAAATTCCAAAATAGTTCAATTACATCAAAAAACAACCGATGCCCGCTCCCTCAAAACCCAAAATAGCCCATACCATTTTAGATTTTATATTTTAGAGTAAAAAATTGGGAATGACTTACTGTATAATAGTTGGAAGCTTGCCTACAGTTGCATATTTTTTTGGGACTGGTATCACTAGAAGGTATAATTTTAGACTGGTAATGCAAAAATGCAAATTTTCTCCTTCGTAATTAATGTTACATCAGAGCTTTCTGCCGAAAGACTGCTGAGGGCGATCGCAGATAGTTTCTCAAATTGCGCCAGGAAACAATAAAAAACTTTAAAATCAATTAATAGTATCGTTAAATTCACCTTCTCGGTCAGCGCCTGAGAATGCCAATTACCAACACCACCTCAACTTTGATTCAAGCCGAAACACTAGAACTATTAGAATGGCCGCGCCTGTGTCAGCACTTGGCTACCTTCGCGGCCACCAAACTTGGCGTCGCCGCCGCCCTAGACCTCGAAATCCCGGCAACTCAAGCTCAAACAGCAGAACTCCTAGCTCAAACTCAGGAAGCTTATCAGTTAGACAGCCGCGCTGGCGGTGCTTTGAGTTTTGAAGGAATCCAAGACATCGGCACTTCTCTGCAGCGAGCGGAACTGCAAGGTTTGCTCAGCGGCGAAGAATTGCTGGCAATTGCTACTACCCTCGCCGGAGCAAGGCAATTGCGCCGGATAATTGACTCTCAGGCAGATGTGCCGACGCTCCAAGAACTGGCATCCCAATTGCGGACTTATCCCGAACTAGAGCAAGAAATCCATCGCTGTATAGACGATCGCGCTCAAGTAGCAGACAGAGCCACTCCTAAGTTAGCAGGAATTAGAGTTCAAATGCGACAGTTGCGCGATCGCATTTATCAAATATTGCAGGGGATTTTACAGCGCCAATCCAACGCCGTACAAGAACAGCTAATTACCCAAAGAAGCGGACGCTTTGTCATTCCCGTCAAAGCTCCCCAAAAAGATGCCATACCGGGCATCGTTCACGACTCCTCGGCTAGCGGCGCGACACTGTACGTAGAACCCCACAGCACAGTCAATCTTAACAACCAAATGCGGCAGTTTCTCAGGCAAGAACAAGCCGAAGAAGAAGCAGTCCGCCGCGCCCTCACCGAGCAAGTCGCAGCAGTAAAACCCGATTTAGATAGATTGGTGGTGGTAGTTACAACTTTAGATTTAGCAGCAGCTAAAGCGCGTTATAGTTTTTGGTTGCAAGCAAATCCGCCGAAATTTATCGAATTGGGAGAACCAGAATTAGCACCAAAAAATCCCGAAACAGAAGATGAGGAAAAAGAAGATGAGGAAAACTCAGAAAACAGTCAATTATTAATTCGCAACCTGCGATCGCAAATTACCCTGCGCCAGTTGCGCCATCCTTTATTAGTTTGGCAGCAACATCACGAGCAAGGCTTTCCAGTCGTGCCGGTCGATTTAACGATCGCGCCGCACATCCGAGTCGTCGCCATCACAGGCCCCAACACTGGCGGCAAAACTGTCACCCTCAAAACCTTGGGCTTGGCAGCTTTAATGGCGAAAGCCGGAATGTTTGTTGCCGCCCGCGAACCCGTAGAATTGCCTTGGTTCGACAATATTTTGGCCGATATTGGTGACGAACAATCTTTGCAGCAAAGTTTGTCTACTTTCTCCGGCCATATCCGCCGCATCAGCCGCATTTTAGAAGTTTTACACAATAAATCGCAGGCGGAAGGGGAAGAAAATTCAACAAACCTTCCAATTACTAATTCCCAACAGCAAGACCAAGAAGTCACAGATACACAGAACACTGTTTCTGCTCTCCCAATTCTCAAACCTAAATTACAAATTCCTCAACCCCAAATCCCAATTACCAATTCCCAATTACCAATTCCCAAATCTTTAGTTTTGTTAGACGAAGTAGGAGCGGGGACAGACCCCTCAGAAGGCAGCGCATTGGCGATCGCCCTGTTGCAATACCTCGCCCAACATTCCCTATTAACAGTTGCAACTACCCACTTTGGCGAACTCAAAGCCCTCAAATATCAAGACTCCCGCTTTGAAAATGCCTCAGTAGAATTTGACGACAATTCCATGCAGCCAACCTATCGCTTGCTGTGGGGAATTCCCGGACGTTCCAACGCCCTCACCATTGCCAAAAGACTCGGTTTGCTAGCATCCATAGTCGAAGAAGCTCAAACCTATGTCGGGGGAGCCTCTCAAGATGTCAATCAAGTGATTGCTGGACTGGAAGCACAGCGCCGGAAACAGGAAACCAAGGCCAGAGAAGCAACTCAACTGCTACACCAAACCGAAAAACTGCACAGAGAAGTTTCTCAAAAAGCAGCCGCTTTGCAAGAGCGGGAGCGAGAACTAAAAATAGCTCAGGAAGTGGCAGTAAATGAGGCGATAGGGTCGGCAAAATCAGAAATTGCTCAAATCATTCGTCGCTTGCAGTCTGGCAACCAGACGGCTCAAAATGCCCAACAAGCGACAGAAACCTTAAATCAAATTTCCCAAAAACACCTGCCCTCTCGCCAACAACCGGCTAAACCCAAACCGAGTTTTATGCCGAAAGTGGGCGATCGCATCCGCATTCCCAGCTTGGGCCAAACCGCCGAAGTCCTCAGCGGCCCAGACGCTAACGAAGAGTTGAGCGTTCGGTTTGGGATTATGAAAATGACTGTCAAATTAGGAGAAATTGAATCCCTCGACGGTCAAAAACCCGAAACTAAAGCTCAATTAGCCAAGGCGGCCGCCCAAGCACAAGCACTCGCTACGGCCAAAGCTAAGCAAGCAGCGGCGGAACCTGCAAAACCCAATCCCGAAATCGCCATTCGCACTGCTAATAATTCGATCGACCTACGGGGTGCGAGAGTCTCAGACGCAGAAATCGAAATAGACAGAGCTCTTTCCAAAGCCGTGGAATACGGAGTGCTGTGGATAATTCACGGCAAAGGTACGGGACAGTTGCGGCGCGGCGTTCACGAGTTCCTCGCGACTCATCCGCAGGTTTCCCGCTTTGAGCTCGCCAGTCAAAAAGAAGGAGGTGCAGGTGTGACGATCGCTTATTTACATTGATTTGTGGCATCCCGTGGCGTAGCATGGTTAGGGGTGAAAATCTATGGGTTTGGCGGATTGCGATCGATCGAACTTGAAGCCGCAACTTTTAACCCGCAACTCCGTCCAGCAGTTAGGATTGCCGGAATCAAAGCAACGAGCTATGGAGACAACTTAACAGATGTGCTGTTGCCCACAGGCCGCAAAGCTTTAATCAGTGCATACTGTTTGATATCCTGCCTCAACCAGTCTTAATTTCCCGTGCTGAAGCCATGCGCTCGACCGTAAAGTCCTCCGCTCCCACAAACGAAACGGGCCCCTCTCCCAACTGGGAAGAATTGACCCAAAAAGCACCAGAACCTACCCAGTTGGACAACATTAAAGCCCAACTGGATTTAGTGCTGTTAGCCCTAGAAGCACTGGCAGAAATAGGCTCAGAGGCGATGCTCAAGGTAGCAGCCGAACTGAATTTAGAGCCAATGGTAGCCGATCGGGTAGCTTTGTGGCGGCTGCGCCAATCTAACCCGCTGCGGAAAGGCCACGGAGGGCGCAAAAAACTCGATGTGGAGGAAGCTCGATCGCTCGTTTTGATAAGCTGTCATTTGGCAAAACAGCACCAAGCTTTAATCCGCCGCGCTGTTGCTTTGCTGGAACAAATGGCAGAGCAAAACCGCGAACCTCACACCATCGCTTTGCTGGGAGATTATATTGACAGGTTCAGCAACACTTATGGCTCGCGCATGGAAGATGCAGAAAATTTATCGGCCCGAGAGTTGACTGATTTGGCCCTCAAACTCCTAATCGATTTGCTGTTTTACAGCAGTCCCGGCGGCCACCGCCGCCTCTGGCTGGCTCTTCTAGACCGTGCTAAAAATTAGTCATTAGTCATTAGTCATTAGTCATTAGTCAGCAGTCAACAGCCAACAGTCAACAGTCAACAGCCAACAGCCAACAGTCATCAGTCAGCAGCCAACAGTCATCAGTCAACAGTCAACAGCCAACAGTCAACAGTCAACAGTCAACAGACTTTCTGCTATGGTTCTCAAACGGTACACGCCCCCCACTTGCACGCTGGAAATTACAGCCAAAAGTTCGCCTCTATCTCGCTGGGCGGGCCAACCGGTGTTTAAATCTTTAAGTTTCGAGCTGCGACTCGACGACCCCAGGCTGCCAGACACCCAACACGTTACTCTCAGGGGCGATCGAATTCAACTCGAAACCCTCCACCAAGCTGTCAGCAACTACGTCCAAAACTTGCTCGGCGAATCCCGCGATTGGGAAAGCAACCTCAACTCTCAAACCGCTCGTACCACTGCGGGTGCAGACTCGCCAGAAGTCGGCCGTAATGCCGTTATATTCGATCGATCCGTCAACACTTCCGAACTAGCAACCTCCGCCCCAAACACTGCCTACCTTCCGGTTCCCCCCCGCTTAGAGCCCCGCGGCTTGCTCGCCCACAACTTGTTTTTAGGCTCTTTGAGCGCCGTAGAATCCGGGCCAGTAGTTCCCTTGAGCACCCTGCAACTGTTTGACTTGGCCACAGCACTAGATGACTGCGCCGCCGAAGTGATGGCGCTTCCCAACCTCAACCGCGAGCCCCGACAACCCCTGTCCTCACCCTGGCTCAAGGTGGCAGCAATGCTGGTCGCCAGCGCCGGCCTGACGACAGGAATTCTCAAAATGCTCGATCGAACCGCCACCTCCCCGCAAACCGCCACAGCCCCCGCCACAGCCCCCGCCAATCCACAATTGAACACCACTCCAGGAAACCCCCAGTTAGCTGCCGGCGTTTCCCCCAGTCCAGTTCCCGCCCTACCGACACCCCCAGCACCAACACCTGCAGCCACACCCGGTTTACCACCGCTGCCGCCCCCGCCCATCAACACCGCCGCCTCCCCCAGCCCCAGCTTGCCCCCCATCGCCCTCGCCCCAACTCCCCCCACCAACAAACCCAGCCCCATCCAGCAGCCACCCCTACTATTTCCCGCCAACGGCAGCGCACCCAGCGCCCCACAGAGCGCCCCAGCATTCCCTCAAGGGCAAACAATCACAATTCCCGCCCCCGAAGAAGCGCCCATTTCCGCCCCCCAAGCACCCGCACCAGTACCCTACCTGCTGCCCCCATTACCGCCCAGACTAGCTCCCGCCGTACCGCCCCCCCTGCCGCCCTCCCTGTCTGCTTCCAGATTTCCCGTTCCCCCGCCGCAACCATTCCCCAGCCCCATCGAGCCGATTGTCCCCCCCGCCAGTACCGAACTCCCAGCCCTTGAGGACGCTCAACCGCCTGCGGAGTCTGAGGATAACAACCAGGTGGCGGCGAGCAAAAAAAACCACACTTTATTTGATACAATTCCTCAAGTTTCAGAAGCTAGAACGTACTTTGAGGAACGCTGGAAGCCTCCTGAAGGAATGGAACAAACTTTGGAATACAGCGTGCTGATCGATGAAAATGGGTCAGTTCAAAGTATTGTGCCGATGGGAAAAGCAGCAGCAGATTATATCGAGCAAATTAATATGCCATTAGCCGGCGAGCCGTTTGTTTCTGCCGTTTCTAATGGAAAAAACCCAAAAATTCGAGTTGTTTTGAGACCAAACGGTCGAGTACAAACCTTTTTGGAAGAGAGTGATTAAACGCTCTCAAACACATTGTCGAGATGGGAAATCCCGGTTAATTGCTAATCTTAAACAAGTTCAAAAAAAATCAAATTTTAACTGCGGCCGCAGCACCCAGCGTATTGACATTTGCTCCTGTTTGTGATACCCATATCTCTTTACCCCTGCGGGCAGAGTCACCAGTAAAAAAAGTTGCTGACACTCGTCAACCGGTTCGCATTGTGCACTCTCGAAACTTCCTTCTTCTTTCTTCCTGACATCCGTTACATCCGTTACATCGGTTATATCCGTTACATCCGTTACATAATCCGTTGCCGAACTTCCTTCTATCCTTTACATCCGTTACATCCGTTACATCCGTTACAGAATCCGTTGCCGAACTTCCTTCGATATCATCAATGCCCTTTTTTTCTATCCCAAACTTCTCCAATCCAGTAAAAAACTGCAATGCCGCCAAAACTAAATAAAAAATCTTCAATACTAGCAGTACGATTGGGTAAAATCGCTTGCAGCATTTCTTCCGCAGCAGTGAAAATAGTAAAAATTGCGGGGCCGAAAGGAATTGAATAATTAAACAAATTCATATTTTTTTTGCCACTTGCTCTATGGCACAAAAAAGATGCTATTCCGTACAAAATAAAGTGGCCGAGTTTGTCATAAGGCGGATGAGCTAGAGGAAAGTTGACTAATTTCCCCGTACCTGCTAAAAGCATAATACTGAGAAGAATTAAAACGTACACAAAACAAGCAACTATCCAGAATTTTTTAGAGAAGTTCATCTTTTTTTTGCCGATACCGACTAGACACAAACCAAGGCAGCCCAACGCGAAACTAATATCAAATCTGGTTAATTACGCATTGTCTTTGTAGGCGTCTGCCTACCCGTAGCAGCAGCTAAAATTTAATTGGTTTTCACTGTCAAAACTTGCGGCGGCGACGCATCGGGCGGATAAATAAAATCTACTTCTACCAGTCGTTTTTCTCCCGATGTCATCTCTAATTTTACCAAAGGTTCCCCCTGCTGTCCCCGCCGCTGCACTAAATGCACGTAGCGAGTTTGAGGCACTTTATTGTCATCAGTATAGCGCACTCTGACCGTTCCCCTAAAAAAAGTTTGAGGTGCCGGAGGTTCTAAAAAAGTAAGTCCTCCTGAAGTTAATTTGTCTGTCTTAATTGGAGTTTGAATTGCGACAGTTACAGTTTGATTTTTGCTGGTAGAATTGTATAGTGGCAAGCTGAGACTGTATTGAATTCCGTAATTGCCGTGGGCGCGGTATGCTGTATCTGGGTAGCGAACTAACATCCTCGCACTTTGCACTTGATTTGTTCCCAGCATTCCGCGCGGGAGACTGCTTAATGGGTAGGAAAATGCTGTTCCGGGTTGGGGAATTGCTAGGTTTGATGTGGCGGGGTTGTCTGAGAGAAGTGCTCGCCATTCTGAACCTAATGCTACACCGGCAACTCTGCCGTAAATTATTTGACCTTCGGTGATTTCGGGCGGTGTGGGAGTTCGATCGCGCGGCCCGGCTATATTACCATTGTCTAATAAGTTTTGCCATTCTGCTAAGTTGGGCGATCGCTCGTTTCCCTGTGCATCAACTCGGGCAAACATCGCCAGACTGGCAACATAGACTATACCATCGCTGCGTAACCGCATCAAGGTCGATCGACCATTAAGCGGCGGTTTCAATTCTCGCACCGGTATCGGATGATTCATCAAAAGCTGGCTTTTTCCAGGGGGAATAATTAACTGCCCAGGAAAATCAGACTGTCTCCTTCCTCTGAGAATATCATTCACAGCGCGGCTTCCCGGCCCCGCATAAATATTACTGTTTGAATTATCGACTTGCGGCGGTAATTCAATAAAAGGTGCATCGGGTTGACTGAGATAACTCGCAGCTTGCAATATATCTAATGTTACAGGTTTATTGCCCGGATTATAAACAATTACTCCTTGATACAAGGTTCGCAAATCTTCCGGGGAAGGTGCGCGGGCGATGTGGTGGGCAAATATGTCGAAACGTCCTTGAAACGGAAAGTTTAAATGTGCCGCCGGGAATCTTTTACCATCAGGGGGAAATGTCGAAAGCAGAATTCCTTCTTGCAGCACTAATTCGGGACTGTTGCTGTTAAATACTGGTATGTTGTCTAACTGTCCGGGGAGAGGTCGCACTTCTTGGATTTGAACAATTTCTTGAGGTGCGGGAGGGGTTTGGGCTAAGGGGATGATTGATATAATTGGCAGCATTTTTTGATATTTTGATTGAGTCTTAGATTGATAGAAAACCGCAGAGGAACGCAGATGGATTTCCAGGGTAAGAGCATCTTAATTAAGCTTGACACAAAGGTTCAGAAGAACCTAACATATGATCGGCGAAACAAGAACTC